>JANQGN010000061.1 GCA_028277295.1 Rhodospira sp. | reverse complement strand
TCCGCCCTGGCCTATGTGGACGGGGCGCGAAGCGAGCGGCTGCCGGCGAACATGATCCAGGCCCAGCGGGACTATTTCGGCGCCCACACCTATGAACGCATCGACCGGCCCGGCACCTTCCACACCGAATGGGCGGACGCATAAACCAGCGGCGGATGAGATACCTCATCCCCCCGGATACCAAGGCGGCGGGCGCGGGGTAACCGGCAGGTCCCCGTTTCGACCTCGGCCCTGTGCCCCCCGGGCGCCTTGCACACGCCCGCGCCCACCATCATTGCCCGATCCCATGACCCTCTCGATCCCATGACGCCAGGCTTGGGACACGGCGGCGCGCGCGGTGCCGCCGCGCCCGATTACAAGTTGGCGCGCAGTCCCATCACGACAAAGTTGTTTTTATGTAATTAAGGTGCGCATATGGAGCAGATTGGATCAAGGCATAGATGAGAAAATTCCATGACCGTCCACTATTCCTGTTTGCCAAAACTCGGCTCACCGTGGCATACAACCCATGTGGAAAAATGGGGCCTAAAAAAAGAAAACGGCGTAAATTGACATTACTTACATGGAGGCACACGGTGAACGGGTCTAATGGCATGAAAGGTGGTGCGGACGAACACGGAATGGAGGACGTGGAGATCAGCGGCCCGACAACGTCCACCCCGGCTTGGGACCGCCTGTCCGCCTTTCTGCCATTGCTGCTGACCACGATGGCCGATCGCAGCCAGACCCAGAGTGAGCGAAGAGCGTTCCGGCTTCAGATGCTGTTCTGGATCATGAGTATTGTGGTCGACCAGTTGGAGGCCACCAAGGGGGTGATCGAGCGGGCTCGCGACCGCTTGCGGGATATTGACCCGGGTCCACGGCGCGGGATCGACGCGGGCGACGGAGCGGACTGGTGACATCGAGACAGAGGGACCACGCCTCGACCCCCGTGGCAATCGTTGGCATGGCTTGTCGTGTCCCCGGCGCGCGGGACAGGCAGTCCTACTGGCGCAACCTTCTCGATGGCGTCGAGTCCCTCTCGCGCTTCACGGACGCTGAGTTGCTCGAGGCGGGCAACGATCCCGCCTTGGTCGCGGATCCGGATTACGTGAAAGCGGCCTTCCCGGTGCCCGAGGCGGACCGCTTCGACGCCGGCTTTTTCGGCTATTCGCCCCATGAGGCCCGGCTGACCGACCCCCAGATTCGCCTGATGCTCGAGGTCGCCTGGGAAGCCTTCGAGGACGCGGGCATCGTGCCCGGCCGGCATCTGGGCCCGGTGGGGGTCTACGCGGCCACGGGCAGCGTGGTCACCAACTACCTGACCAACGTCTTGAGCAACCATCCGGACGCGAAGGGACATACGGTCAGCGTTCTGCATCTGGGGAACGACAAGGACTTCGCGAGCACGCGAATCTCCTTCAAGCTTGATTTGACCGGCCCCAGCATGAATGTGCAGACCGCCTGTTCCACATCGATGGTCCTGGTGGACCTGGCGCGCCGGGCCATCGAAAACGGCGAATGCGACCTGGCCATGGCCGCCGCCGCCACCATCCGGGTGCCCCTGGCGTCCGGGTATCGGGCGGTGAAGGGATCGGTGTACTCCCGGGACGGGCGGATCCGAACCTTCGACGCCGAGGCCAGCGGGACCCATTTCGCCAGCGGCGTCGCCGCCGTGCTGCTCAAGGACCTCGACAGGGCATTGGCCGACGGCGACCCCATCCATGGCGTCCTGCGCGGCAGCGCGGTGAACAACGACGGCGCGCGCAAGGCCAACTACGCGGGAACCAGCGCCCGAAGCCAGGCCGATGCCATGGCGACGGCCATCGCCCGCGCCAGGGTGGATCCGGACAGCGTGGGCTATGTGGAATGCCATGGGACCGGCACCATCGTCGGAGACCCCCGGGAGGTCGAGGCGGTGACGCTGGCCCTCGGTCTGGCCGAGGGGCGCGCGCCGGTCGTTCGCCGTTTGCTGGGATCGGTGAAGCCCAATATTGGCCATGCCGAGCATACGGCGGGCCTGGCGTCCCTGATCAAGGCCACGCTCGCGGTGAAGGACGGGGTGATCCCGCCGACCATCAATTTCCAGCGCCCCAATCCGCAACTCGATCTGGAGAGCGCCGGGTTCGCCGTGAACACGGCGGTCGAGACCTTCCCGGCGCGGGACGGCTCTCATCCGCGCCGGGTCCTGGTGAACACCCTGGGGATCGGCGGCACCAACGCGGCGGCCGTCGTGGAACAGGGACCGCCCGCCACGCCCAGGGAGACATCGTCCCCGCGGACGGCCTGGGTCTTCGCCCTGTCGGCCAAGAGCCCGGAAGCCCTGGAGGCCACCGCCGCCCGGCACCGCGCCTGGCTTCTGGAGAACCCCGGGTGCGACCTGGGCGACGTCTGCCACACCCTGGCCGTGGGGCGGGCGTCGTTCGACTACCGCCTGGCCCTGGTTGTGTCCTCGGTCGAGGAGCTTGTCTCGCGCCTGGACGGCATCACCGCCGACCGCAAGCCGGCGCGCTCGGACCGGACGGATCGCGCCCTCGGCTTCCTGTTCAGTGGCCAGGGCGCCCAGGTGGCGGGCATGGGCCGGGCCCTGTACGCGGCGGAACCCGTGTTCCGCGAGGCGCTGGACGCCGCCGCGCGGGCCCTGGATCCGCATCTCCCGCGCCCCCTGTTCGAGGTGCTGTTTCCAGACGCCGAGGCGGATCGGTCGCAGATCGACCAGACGGGCTTCACCCAGCCCTGCCTGTTCGCGGTGGAACACGCGCTTGCGGCCCTGCTTGAGGCGTGGGGGCTGCGTCCCACGGGCGTCGTTGGGCACAGCATCGGCGAGTTCGCCGCCGCCCGCGTGGCCGGGGTGCTCGACCTGGACGCGGCGGCCCGGCTGGTCGCCACCCGGGCGCGGCTGATGCAGGCCCTGCCCCCGGGCGGAGCCATGGCCGCCCTGCTCGCCGAGGAAACCGCCGTCCAGGACCTGATGGAGGCGGTGGGCCGGACAGACCTGGCCATCGCCGCCATCAACGGGCCAATGGCCACGGTGATCTCGGGGTCCGAAAGCGCCCTGGAGGCCGCCCTGAGCGTGGCGGAGGACCGCGCCATTGGCTTCAAACGGCTGACGGTCTCCCATGCCTTCCATTCGCCGCTGATGGATCCCATGCTGGCCGACCTGCGCGCCGCCGCCGAGGCCGTGCCCGCCACCGCCCCGTGTCTGCCCTGGATTTCCACCTTCACCGGCGCCCGCCTGGAGACCGCTCCGGACGCCGCCTACTGGCCCGATCAGGCCCGGGGCGCGGTGCGCTATGCCGACGCCGCGCGCGGCCTGGCGGCCCTGGGCGTCACCGACTTTGTCGAGCTAGGCCCGGGCAAGAGCCTGCTAGCCCTGGGCTCGGGATCGGTGTCCGGGGACGGCCTGGCCTGGCACCCCACCCTGTCGGTGCCCGAGGACGATGGCCGCCGGGTCCTGGAGCTGGCCGCCGCCCTCTACAGCCGGGGGTATGCCGTCGACTGGGCCAGGGTGAACCAGGGCCATGGCGCGCGCCGTCTTTCGCTGCCCACCTATGCCTTCCAGGGAGAGCGGCTGTGGGCCGATGACCAGGCGACAGCCGCGACCGCCGGCGCGACCCCTGCGATCGCGGGGCCCCCCGTGTCCGGGTCCTTGACGGGGGACAGGCTCCCCGTGCCGCCGCCGGAGGTGCGCTTCCGGTCCCTCTGGGGCACGGCCCGGTGGCCCTGGCTGGCCGACCACCGGATCCACGATGCCGTGGTCCTGCCCACCACCGTCGGGCTCGCGGCGGCCCTGGTGGCGGCCCGGGAGCGGTTCGGCAACACACCGGTGGAGATCGCCGACCTCTCCCACGCCGAGGCCATGATCCTGCCCGACGAGGGCGAGCGCGAGGGCCACCTGGCCCTGAGCGCGGAGGAAGATGGCTCGGTGCCTGGCGGCGCCGTGCGCTTCACCCTGTCCAGCCGCGCGGTGGCCGAGGGCCAGGGGAGCTGGCGATCCCACATGGATGGCCTGGTGCGTCCGTCCCCCCGGGGAGACGCCGACCTGGCGCGAGAGCGCTTCGACGCCGAGGCCACGCGCCGCCGGTGCGGACAGTCCCTCCGGGTGGAACGGTATTATGCCGTCCTTCGGGGACTGGGCATCGGCTATGGCCCGGCCTTCCGGGGACTCCAGAGCCTCTGGCGCGGCGACGGCGAGGCCCTGGCCCGCGTCCGCGCCCCGGACGCCCTGCCGCTGTTGCTTGATGGCGTGCTCCATCCGGCCGTGCTGGACGCCTGCCTGCATCTCTATCCCGCCGTGCTCGAAGGATACGGGGATTTCACCGCGCCGCCACCGGCGGGTACCGAGGTGGCCCTGCCCATTTCACTGGAACGGTTCGAGACCCGCCCCGTCGAGGAGCGGGAACTCTGGGTCCACGCGCGGCGCCGTCCGGCGCGCGCGCATGACGTTTCCGTGGTCGACCTGACCGTCTTCGACCGGGAAGGGCGCGATGTCGCCGCCTTCCACGGCCTGACGGTCAAGGTCCTGCCAAGGTCCCTATTCCAGGCCGCCGGCCCGGAGGACGACGGCTGGCTCTACCGGCCATCCTGGATCGCCCGTCCCCTGCCCGCCCCGTCGCCGGGCGACACGGCGCCGGCCAAGGCGCCGAACCGATGGCTGATCCTTGGCGGCGACCAGGGGGACCTGGGCCCTGCCCTCGCCGAGGCGCTCGGACCGGCGGCGCGCGCCATACCGAACGCCCACGTCCCCCGCGACCGGGCGGCGGCGGGGGCCCTTCTGGAGACCCTGGCCAGCGACAACCGGGACGGCCTGGGCGTCATCCACCTCCTCGGGCCGGACAGCGGCCCCATGGGGTCCGTGGACTGGGGCGACGAGGCCGCTCAGGCGGAGGTTCTGGGATCGGCCCTGGCCTGGGCCCAGGCCATCGGCGATCTGCGCGACCGGTTCACCCCGTCGCCGCGTCTGTGGCTGGTCACCCGGGGCGCGATGCCCGTGACCAGCGCCCAGGCACCCTGCGACGTGCTCCAGGCCGGGCTGTGGGGCCTGGGGCGCACCCTGTCCCTGGAGGCTCCGGCCGCCTGGGGCGGCCTGGTGGACCTGGAGGCGAACGGTGATCCGGCGCGGGAGGGCGCGGCCCTCGCCCGTCAGCTCCGCGCCGGCGACGGCGAAACCCAGGTGGCGTTCCGTGGCGGCGAGCGGCGGGCCGCCCGCCTGGTCCGCGCCGAGCCGCCCCCGGCCCGCGTGAGCCGGGGACAGCCCGGCACCTATCTGGTCACCGGGGGACTGGGGGCGCTGGGCGTGGAGACGGCGGCGTGGATCGCCCGCAACCGGCACGAGCCGACCCTCGTGCTCGCCAGCCGCCGGGGCGCCGAGGCCGCCAACGCCCAGGAGGTGGTGACCCGCCTGGAAGCCCTGGGGGCCAAGGTGGTCCTGGCGCGGGCCGATGTCTCCGATCCCGGCGACCTGGCGGCCCTGATGACCGACCTGCGCGCCATGGACCCGCCCACGCGGGGCATTTACCACGTGGCGGGCGTGCTGCGGGACGGCATGGCCGAGGGCATGACCTGGGCGCGGTTCCGGGAAGCGCTGGCCCCGAAGCTCGACGCCGCCTGGATGCTGCACCGGGAGTCCGCCGGCCTGCCCCTGGACGAGTTCGTGCTGTTTTCATCCGTCCTGTCGGTGATCGGCTCCGCCGGGCAGACCAACTACACGGCGGGCAACGCCTGTCTGGACGCGCTCGCCGCCCACCGCCGCGCCCTGGGGCTGCCGGCCCAGTCCATCAACTGGGGGCCCTGGGCCGAGGCCGGACTGGCCGAGGACCTGGGTGAGCGCGGCGCCGCCATCTGGCGCGCCCGGGGCATGGACTACATTCCCCCCGCGCTGGGGCGGACGGCCTTTGACACCCTGTTCAGCGGCCACATGACCCAGGCCGTGGTGACGCTGACCGACTGGTCCCTGTTCCTGCGTCAGTTCCAGGCGCCACCGCCGTTCTACGCCGAACTGGTGGCCCCGGCGTCGGAGGACGGGCCGGCCGACGACGCGGCCGCCTTGCGCGCCCGCCTGACGAACGGTGACCCCGAGGACCGGCGGGCGGCCCTCACCGACTTCCTGACCGGCCAGGCGGCGGCCACCCTGGGCATGGGATCGCCGCCCGATCCGGAGCGACCCTTGCGGGACCTGGGGTTGGACTCCCTCATGGCCGTGACCCTCATCAATCGCGTCGAGGCGGCCACCGGCGTGCGGATCCCCGCGGTCAAGCTGATCCAGGGTCCCCCCATCGCCCAGGTTATCGACGAGGTGTGGTCCGATCTGAGCGGCGTGGAGGCCGTGGCGCCCGCGCCCGCGCCGCCGGCCGCCCGCGCCGGGGACACCGAAAGGGATGACGGAGCGGCGGCGGCGGGCGATGTCCTCACCGCCCCGCCCCCGGCGACGGCCAAGCCTTTGGGCCGCGCCGCCGCCACGACCGGTGCCCGGCCCGCCGCCGGGACCTGGCTCACGCCCGTCACCCCGCGGGAGGCCCCGAGCTTTCGCCTGTTTTGCTTCCCCTTCGCCGGGGGCGGGTCGGCGGCCTATCAGACCTGGGCGCCCCAGGCGGACCCGACCATCGAGATGATCGCGGTGGAGCCCCCGGGACGCCTGTCGCGTATCCACGAACCCCCCGTCCGCGACATGGAAACCTTCGTGACCAGCGTCGTCACGGCGATGGACGGGCTGCTGGACCGGCCCTATGCGCTGTTCGGTCATTGCCTGGGTGGCTTGACCCTCTATGAGACAGCGCGCGCCCTCGTGGAGTCGGGACGGCCCCGGCCTCGCCATCTGTTCTGTTCGGGCGCGCGGCCGCCGGACCGGGTGCGGACGGCCGGCCTCTTCGAGCGGCGCCTGGCCCGACACCTGGCCGGACTGAAGGGCTATCAGCCCCTGGTGCCCCCGTACGGTCAGCCCGACGACGTGTTCGCGAGCATCGTCCGTCAGTTCGACATGGCCGCCTCGGACGAGTTTCTGGACGACCCGGACCTGCGCCGCCTGATGCTACCCGCCGTGCGCGCCGAGTTCGAAATGACCTTCGAGTACCGCCACCGGCCCGGGCGCCCCTGGAACATTCCCATTACGTGTTTCGTCTCACGCGGCGACCCGTATGTGTCCCGCGAAGATGTGCTGGGGTGGGGGCGGTTCACCAACGACCGCTTGAACGTGCATATGCGGGAGGGCACACACTATTCAGTCTTCGAGGACGCGGCCTTCATTCAACGGGTGATCGCGCGGGAACTCTCCGCGCCGCCGAGCTAGCCCGCATTTCTCGCCACCGCCTCGGCCCGTGACGTCATTGGTCGCTTTTATGAACCTGGGTATACTCGTTTTTGGAGTGCGCGATCATGCTGACCGAAGATGGCGAAGGCATTATTGATCCAACGACAAAGAACAGACCCGTCAACGCCCTCGTTCTGGGTGGTGGGGCACCGAATTTCACCCTGATGACCGGTGCCTTGCTCGCCTTCGAGCAAGCCGGCCTTCGCTTCGATGTGATCACCGGCGCCGGTGCCGGTGGCGCGGTCGCGCTGACATACCTGGCGCCCAAGGGGACGGATCGGGTCAATGCCCTCAAGCAATCCATAAACTTCGGAATCTCGGACCCCATATATAAACTGCTTCCGATCAACTACAAAGTCTTCCAAAAGTCGGGAAAGATGGCGGAAGCCTACCGTTTCGTGCTGTCCAAGGCGCCCGGTTACCGCCGCATCGTGAACCAGTCCAACATGACCGAGAGACAAAAACTGATCAGTGACTTGATCCAGGCCTGGTGGGCCATGACCACGCCAGCCGTCGTCACGCCTTGGTCCAAGGGGCTCTGTGCCCATACACCCTTTATCAGTGAACTCGTCGATTTCGACAAGCTGAAGAGGGCGGATGAAGAGGTTTACCTGAACAGTTATTGTCTCACGGATCACCGCATGCAGGTCTTTTCCAAGGATGACATCACGCCCGAGGTTCTCGGCGCGACGGGTGCCTTTCCCTTTGTCTATCCCCCGACCCTGAGAAACGGAAAGAACTACATAGAGGGTGCTACCCAGGAAGCGTTCAATTTTCGTGGCATCTTCCAGTATATGGACGACACGCGCAACCTCATCGACAATGTCGTTATCTTCAATACATTTGGAAACGCCAAATATCTCCAGCCTCCCCGCAACCTGTGGCAGGCCTATGGACAGTCCATCATAACGGCGCTTGTTCCGTTGAGTCAGGCCAATCTTGAGCTGTTCCGCATAAAAGTAAAGGAATGGAACGAGGCGCAAGAGTATGAACGCAAGCCCATCCGCGAGATGACCCTTGATTTCCCGATTCCGGATGGGTGGCATGCCACCGCTCTTGATTGGTCCAGATCAAATCTGGAGCGCCTTTTCCGTTTGGGGTACCGGCAAGGGAAGGCCTTCCTCCAGCAGCACGGACCGGTTCTTGGCATCAAGTAACACCATCGATCATCGACCCTGACCGTCGCGGCTCGTGGCCGCGCGGCCACGTCCTCTCCCGGCGGCCTCAGGGGTCCGTCTCCCCCCACCGCAGCACCACCACGCCACAGGCCGGCAGGATCGGGCTGATGGCGCCGCCCGAGGCCGTCACGGGCGCCGCGTTGCCGATGCCGGCGCCACCGAATGGGGCCGCGTCGCTGTTCAGCGCCTCCCGCCACGGTCCGTCCGGCAGGCCGGCGCTGTGCACGGTATAGCCGTTGGGGAACGGCCGGTTGTTCAGGCTGGCCAGCACGAGACCCTGATCGTTCCCGGCCCACCGCCGGAAGGCAATCACCCGGTTGGCGTCGTGCGCATGCACGAGATCGATGGTCCGCGACCGCAGGGCATCCGACTCCCGCCGCAGCCGGATGAGCGCTTGGTGGAAGGTGAACAGGTTTTTCCCGACACCGGCGCGCAGGCTGTCCAGGTCCTCGCGGTGCCACAGGAAGTCGTCGTAGCGGTAGGGCTGGGCGGCGCCGACCTCCTCACCCATGAAGAACATCGGCGTGCCGGGCGACAGAATCGACACCGCCGCGACCACGCGGCAGCGGGCCTCGGCCCAGCGGCGCGTCTCGCCCACCAGCGGGGCATGGTTCACGGCGGTGACGATGGTCCGCGCGGTGCCTTCGCCGTTGCCGGCCTCGTCGTGGGACTCGTGATAGACAACGCACCCGGTCGCCGCCGCGCTCAACGCCCCGGCGAAGGCGCCCATGGCCAGCGGCCCGTCTCCGCCCAGGCCGGCGGTGTGCAGCAGGCGGGCCTTGCTCTGGTCCGTCGTGCCGTCGCCGATCAGGTGATGATAGAAGTCGGCATACCACGCGGCGTCGAAGCCAAGGCCGCCCTGGTCCACCGGTTCCGTCACGGCCGCCCAGCCCGAATGGTCCTCGGCCATCAGCATCACCGACGGCCGGATCAGCCGCAGGGTGGCGCACCACTCCCTGAGGAACTTGACGCCGAACGCCTTGGCCCCGTCCGCCGGCCGCCCATTGGCGTGCAGCACCGGATAGGCGTGGATCGAGGTGGTCTGGTCGACGCGGAAGCCGTCGATATGGAACTCGGTCACCAGCATGGCCGCGCTGCTGATGAACAGCTGGCGGACCGTTTCCTCATGGAAGCGCGGGGCGTAGCCGGTCGAGAGGTTGTCGATGTAGCCCCCATGACCGGAGGCGGGGCGGTCGCCCTCGCCGTACAGGGCGACCCGCTGGTAGTCGACATAGTCCTCTGGCCGCCCCTCGTACCAGTACCAGATGTTGTCGAGGTGATCGGGTGAATCGTACACCCACTGCGCCCGTTCGGCCTCGTGTATGTAATGGTTGTAGACGACATCGAGGATCACGGCGATGCCGCGCCGGTGGCATTCGCGCACGAAGTACTTCATCTGGTCGCGGCCACCGCCGGCGAACTCGATGGCCAGGAAATGCGAGGACCCGTACCCCCAGGCGGCGTTGCCCTCGTACTCATTCATCGGCAGCAACTCGATGCAGGTGATGCCGAGATCCACCAGATACTCCAGCCGGTCGATGGCATCCTTCAAGGTACCGGGATCGGGTTCTCCGGTGCGCGGATCGAGGCGGCCAAAGCCCAGCGCGGCCACGTGCATCTCGTAGATGACCAGGTCCTCGACGCGGGACGGAACCGGCCGGTCGGGGTCGAACTCGCTGGCCCAGAACTCGGTTGGCTTGGTCCAATCGGTTTCGGGCCAGACCCCCTCGTCGAACTGCGCGACGATCTGTTCCGGGTCCACCACCACGGAACAGGACAAGGTGCCGTCCACGTCGTCGCGCGTGCCATCCCAGGTACTGACCGGATCGTCCGGGTTCTTGCTGCCGCGCCCGATCTGGCAGCGGGAAAACAGGTCGGTGCGATAGCGAACGCTGCCATCCTTGCGGGTGACGCGGAACATGTAGGGAACGTGACGCCAGGCGGCGAAGTCCGCCATGTCGGGCTCGATGGACGAGTCCGTCGTCCACATCCCGTCGCAGTCACGCACCATGCGGTAGGGCCGTCCATCGATACCGCGACCGTCCGCGTGGATATAGCCGCTGTCCCGATGGCCCCGGACCACCTCGACGCACCGCGCGTTGGGCGCCCAGCAGGCGAAGCGGATGCCGGGACCGCTATTGTCCGTCTCGGGATCACCGGTATAGACCTTGTTGGCGCCCAGCCGGCGCATGGCCGTCAGGTGGTAGCGCTCGATCTGGTCGGCGCGCCACAGGGTGAACTCCCGGTAGCGGACCGAGCGGCGGGTGTCGCGCACCTCCGTCGGCAGGGCGGGAACGTCGATCCGCCCGTCCTTGGGATCGCCGCGCACGGTCCAGCGGAAGGCGCGGCCGCGATCCGCGTCGTCGAGCGCGACCGTCGCCCGCCATGCCTCGCCGCCATCGTCGGCGACGAAACGGGTCATCGTCACCGGCGACCAGTCGCTGTCGCGATAGCGGCCGGCGGCGTCCCAGCTGCCCAGCAGGCGCACCGCCGAGAACAGGACCCGGCGGTCCTGGCCCGTGGCCTCGTCCGGCCGCAGACCGGTGCGGTACTCGAAATGGACGGGAATCAAGGCCATCACACTATCCCTCTCCAATCCCTCTCGAATCGGTCCGCGCCGGCCGGCCGGCCCGGCCGCGGCGTCAGGACAGCGCCCTGAAGACAACGACGAGCTGCGCGTCCTGCATCGTCTGGTCTATGAGGATCTGGAAGGAATCGGCGACCTCCGGCACGAGATCGGCGCGGTCCACGCCGTTCACCCGGACCTCCTCGATCCTCAGCTTGCCGGGCGGGAAGAAGTCTGGCAAGACGTTGATGGAGGTCATGCCGTCGTTCTTTTTCAAACGGAAGTAAAGGCAGAATGTGGTGTCGCGGCCATTGGCGGCGGCCGGAATCACGTAGGATCGAATGTACAGGTGGGCCAGGAAGTTCAGTTCGAACGCATGATAGCCGGAGATCGAGTGTCCGCCCTTGTCAGCGAAGCTGCCCTGGATGATGGGCATACCTCTATCATCGGTGCGGAAGAAGATGCCCTGGCGGTCTCGGTCCAGGAAGTACAGATTCCAGAATGACATGAGATCGTAGGCTTCCCGATAATAGCGTTCGTCATTCGGGAAATGGTGATGCAACATCAGGTAAGCCAGGATGCCTTGTTCTTGCTGCCAGAAATCCTTGTGAGTCCCCCACGTGAACTGGATCGGCATCCCGTTCTTTGGATCGCGCTCCACGCAATCGAAGACGCCGGGACGCAGTCTGTCCAGGCCCCGATCGATCATGCTGTCACCCAGAATGCGGGCCACGCCCAGCGCCTTGTCCGCGCGGGCCTTGAACGCATTCGCCTGGTCAACCTCGCCTCGGTCTCGATGCTGTTTTTCGCGCAGGGCGTAGTAGTTGACGACGCGGCACAGGTTCCAGGCGATCTTCAGGTTGTGGCCAACGATGGCGCGGTTCTGCTGCCAGCCCCATGCGTGGTCCGGCCTCCAGTCGGCGTGAAAGCGTTCGTTGACGTAGGGGCAGGTCCTGTCGGGGAACTTCTCGACGATCAGGTCAGTCGTTTCCATGAGGATCGCCCGGCAGGTCTCCAGCAGGGCGTCCAGCGACTCCCGCGCCTCGCCGCGCACCGTCGGCTCCAGCGCCTGGATCAGCGTGATCAGGTAGGCCGGGATGTGATCACCGATGGAGTTCCAGTTCTTGCGCGACTGGTTTTTGTCCGGGCCGAGCTGGACATTGTCGGGGCGCATGGTGCCAGGGTCGATATGGGAGAAGTAGCCGCCGAGGCCTGGGAACGGCGGGTCGCGATCGTCGTCGCCGGCGCCATCGTGGAAGAAGGCCTGGAAGGTGGCGATGGTGCGGCGGATATCCTCCAGAACCTCCCAGTCCATGGTGATGCGGACGTACTGTGTCAGGCCGGCCAGCGCGTAGATCTGCTCATAGAGCGGGATGGCGTTGAAGTCGTCGCCGCTTTGCGACGGCACCAGCAGCGTGACCGAGCCGTCGGCGTGCCGGCGGCGGCCATAGGCCCAGAAGACATAGCGCCCGTCGTGGCTGATCTGGCGGAACGCCTCGCGCTGGTAGGCGACGCCGGCTTGGGCCGCCAGGAAATAGCGCTCGTTGCCGGTCAGCAGGTAGGCCGACGACAGGCCGTAGATCAGGCGCGCGAGCGTGGCGCATTCCTGAATGGCGTTGTCGGTCGGCATGCCCTGAATGTTCAGGTTGGTGCGATAGAACTGCGAAAAATCGTCAATGGTGTAGGTTCGCCGATGGTCGAAGAGGTCATCGAGCCAGCGGTTGGCCATTTGCGAGATCTGCGACAGCCACCAGTGCGTTTCCTCGAACAGAACCCGGTCGGGCCGCGATGTCACGATGTTGATCTTCTCGGCCGAGAACAGCTTGGTATCGGCATCCTCCATGTGCGTGCCTTCCACGACCACGTAACTGCCGCTCAGCACATACTTGCGGACCTGCCAGGGCAGGCTGCCCGGCGCCTCACCGTCGGGCACGCCCTCGGGCGACGGCATGCTGTCCCGGTTCACGCCATCCAGATTCGTCATGACCGAGAACCAGCACGTTTCGGTGGCGACAACCCGCAATGGATCGCCGGTGCGCAGGCGCAGGCCAAAGGCGTTCGCCTCCGGCTCAACGGTTTCGACCACACCGCCAACGGTCGTGCTGTGATAGTACGCGCGCATGAGCCCCCCCACCGTTCAATGGTGATCAAGATCGACCTAACTCATCCAAATGTTAGGGCAACCCAAGGTGGGAAGCAATCCAAGAGACAATTGAGTTAAATTGTGACCATACCTTTACGTGTAAGACCATCGGGTCCCGCGCGTCATCACCGGAACACGTTGCCTGGCCCGCATTTTTTCTGGTGTCGAGTGCCGGGCACGCCCCTGCCTCATCCAGTCCCCGGGGATTGAGAGCAATGGCTGTGTCCATCGGCGTCGCGGTGACAAGACCGATAGCACAGCAATAAGCGGCGACGCCTCATGGTCATCGCCGCTTGGACTCGGGTCACGCGATCCGTTCTAAGCCGCCGCGTGCGGCGACCGAACCGCCGTCCAGGCCGCCCGGCATCGCGCGTAACGGTCGGCCATCATCGCCTTGGCCATCGCGTCGTCGATCTCGCCGGCCAGCCAGGCCTTCGCCGCCGCCCCGAAGATGGACCGCCCGATCGCGAAGCCCTTGCAGATCGGCTGCGCCGCCGCGCGCGCGATGTTGGCCTCCAGCACCTCCATCGGCGTGTCCAGCCCCAGCAACAGAACACCCCGACAGAAGGGATCGTGCGTCTCGATCACCGTGGCGATGGCTTGCCAGCCCTCCATCGTCTGGTCAGGCAGCTTCCACCAATCGGGGCGGATCTCGGCCGCGTAGATGTCCTGGAGCGCCCGCGCCATCGTATCCGGCGCGTCGGCCTCGCCAGCGTCGTGGACGACCTCCAGCAAGAGTTCCTTGCGATTGCCCCGCGCCGCCATGAGCACGCGCCGAAGGCGCTTGATCAGCTCCGCGCGATGGCGTTCGGGCGCGTCGGGGTGATAGCGGACAAGACACTTCACGACATGATCGTCCGGCCATTCCCGCAAGGCCACGCCCAGGCTGTCCCCAACCTCGAAGTCCAGCGGATCCACGCCCGGCGCCTCGACCGGGCGGCCGATCCAGATCCCCGCCCGCGAGGCCTCGAACAGGGTGCTTTCCGCGTAGCGCTCGTCCAGCAACATGCCGGGGGACACGGCCGGATCGGGGGTCTCCGCGACGACCTCGAAGGCCAGCCGCTTGAAGGCCGCGATGCGCGCGCGATCCCCGCCCACCGCGTCGGCGATGGCCTCCAACTGGATGCGGTGGTCGATGGCCAGGGCGGCGATATCCTTCCACTGGTAACGGCGCGTCGTCGCCCAATGGACATGCTCCATCCATGTGTCGTCGCGCACCCGGGGATTGACCACACCGCGTTTGAGGAAGATCTCCAACTCCGACCAGGTGGGGTAGGCCGGGGCGCAGCCATGGCGGGAGACCGCCAGCGCGCCGCAGGCATTGGCGAACCGGCAGCACTCTTGCAGGGGCAGGTCGCGCAGATAGCCGCGCAGGAACCCGGCCATGAAGCCGTCGCCCGCCCCCAGAACATTGAAAACCTCGACCGGGAAACCCTCGGAGGACACACCCTCGTCGAGAGTCTCGGGAATGGCGCCGGGAAACATCACGCAGCCCTTGGGACCCGCCTTGAACACGATCAGGGCATCCGTATGCCGCCGGATCGCCTTCAGCGCGGCGATGGTATCGGTGTCACCGCCGGCGATATGAACCTCCTCATCGGTGCCAACCACCACGTCGCACAGGGGCAGGATCGACTGAAGATGGGCGGTGATGCTGTCCGACCGGACGAAGCGGTCGTGGCCCTTGCCCATGCCCAGCAGCCCCCAGAGGCTGGGGCGATAGTCGATATCCAGGATGACCTTGCGGCCGTTCTTCCGGGCGATGCGGATGGCCTTGCGGCTGGCGGCGTCCAGGTTGGCCTTCGAGAAGTGGGTGCCCGTGACCACGATCGCCTTGGCCGAGGTGATGAACGCCGGATCAATGTCGGCCTCCTCAAGACCCGCGTCGGCGCAATCGGTGCGCACGAACAGAAGCGGGAACGACGTTCGGTCCTCCAGGCCCAGGATGGCCAGGGCCGTGAGGCGATGGGGGTCGGTCTTCAGGAAGCGGGTGTCCACGCCCTCCCGATCCAGGGTCTCGCGGACGAAGCGCCCGAACTGCTCATCGCCCACGCCGCTGATCAAGCCCACCTTCAGGCCCAGGCGCGCGGCACCGGTGGCGATGTTGGTCGGACACCCACCGATGTACTTGGAGAAGCTCAGGGCGTCCTCCAAGCGGCATCCCACCTGATCGGCGTAAAGATCGACACAGCTGCGGCCAATGGTGATCACATCGAGCGTCGGCGTGGCGGGCACGGTTTCGGCAGGCATGGTCATTTCCCTTGATGAGCCATGAGGTTCTGGGTGCATCGGCGAGGCGCGCGCGGCGTTCCCCCGTGATGACCGTGGAGTATCCCGCTAGCGGGTATGGGGAGGCGGATCGCCCTCGCGGAGTTGACCCACGCGCAGCGCCAGGATGAGCGCCAGCGACATGGTCACGTTCAGCGATCGAAAGCCCGTGACACTGGCTTCCGCGACCTCGAACAGGATGTCAGCGCGGTTGAAGGGCGCGCGCGGCGCATCGGTGATCACCACCGTGCGCGCGCCGCGCTCCAGGGCGGACTCCATGGCCAGGCGGCTTTCCCGGGCGCTTGGCTGGAAGGAGATGGCGACCAGCACGTCCTCCGGCCCCACCAGGGCCACCTGCTGTTCCATGGTTCCACCGATCCCGTCCAGCAGGTTGGCCGGAACCTCAAGGCGGCTCAGGTTGTAGGCAAGATAGAAGGCGGCCGGGAACGTCCGGCGACTGGCCACCAGGTGGTTGATCCGTGCCCCGGCCATCAGCGTCGCGGCCTGTTCCAGCGTCGCGTGCGGCAGCGAGTCGCGGAGGTGGCGCAGGGCCTCGATGGCGGCGTCAGCCAGCAGGGCACCGAGCGCTTCCGGCCCGGTTCCGCTCTCGGCCTCGGTCAGGTGGCGGATCCGGTCCCGATAGCTGGGGGCCATCTCCGACAGCCGCGCCTGAAAGACACCCTGCAATTCCGAGAACCCGCTGTACCCAAGGGCCTTGGAGAACCGCACCAAGGCCGAGGGCGCCGTACCGCAGGCCTTGGCCACGTCGGCCGCCGTCTGGAAGGCAAGGTCGTTGGGATGCGCCAGGGCATGGTCGGCGATTTGCCGAAGCCGCCGGCTGTAGCCCTCGTAGTCCCGGGTGATTCGCGCCTTCAGCTCCTCGAAGGTTCCCGGAGCCGCTGGGGCGTGATCCCGATCGTCGCCGTCCATCATGGGCGATCCTGGTCGGTCGTGGCGGTGGTCTCGAACGTGGATTTTAGAACAGGAATTTCATTCTTGCAAGAATGTGAACGTCATGTTCTAATTTCTACCAACAAAGAGAATCAACCTCCGCGACCGGGAGCGGGACGCCATGCGCGCTTGTGTTTTGCATGCCGCGGGAGATCTTCGCGTCGAGGATGTGCCCGAAGCTGACCTGGCGTCGGACGAGGTCCGTCTGGCCTTCGGGCACGGTGGAATCTGCGGGTCCGACCTGCACTACCTGGCCCACGGGCGGGTCGGAGACTCCATCGTTCGCGATCCCATGATCCTGGGCCACGAGTTCACCGGCACGGTGCTGGAAACGGGACCGGCGGTGACCGATCTGCGGCCCGGCGACGCGGTCGTGGTGAATCCCTCACGGCCCTGCGGCGACTGTGCATACTGCCGCGCCGGCCGCGTCAATCTCTGCCAGGCCATGCGATACATGGGGTCCGCCGCGAAACGGCCCCACGAGCAGGGGGGGTTCGTCGAGCGCCCGGTGGTCCGCCGCGACAATTGCGTGGGGTTGCCCCACGACACCGACACGCGCCTTCTAGCCCTCGCCGAGCCCTACGCCATCGCCCTGCATGCCGCCTCCCGGGCCGGCGACATGAGCGGCCGGACCGTCCTGGTCACCGGCGCGGGCCCCATCGGCGCCCTCTGCGCCATCGCCGCGCGCCGCCGGGGCGCGGCCCACGTCATCGCCACTGATGTGGAGGACGCCACCCTAGCCCGGGTCAAGGCCCTGGGCGTCGACCGCGGCATCAACGTCGCCACGGACACCGAGGCCGTGGCCGCCCTGATCGCCGACCAGACGGTGTCCGTCGTTCTGGAATGCGCCGGGGCGGCCAAGGCCCTGGAGCTGGCCGTCCAGGCCATTCGTCCCGCCGGCCGCATCATTCAGGTCGGCTTCCTGCCCATCGACCAGGGCCTGTCGATCAACGCCCTGCTCACCAAGGAACTGGAGATCGTCGGGTCGTACCGGTTCGTCGATGAGTTCGACACCGCCGTCTCCGACATCGTTGAGCGGCGGGTCGATCTGTCCGGCGTGGTGACCGCCGTCCACGGGATCGACGCCCTGGGCCTTGCGTTCGCCGAGGCCGCCGACCGCCGCCGACATCTCAAGGTCCTCATCCATTTCTAGACCGCGGGAGGTGAGGATCATGGCTCGCCAGCGGGCGAATCCCGACCCCGGTTACGATCCCGACAGCCTGTCGACCGGTGTTCTCCATCTGGGTGTGGGCGCGTTTCATCGCGGTCACCAGGCCGTGTTCCTGGATGATCTCGCCCGCCAGGGCGAGACCGGCTGGGGCATCCTGGGCGTCAACGTGACCGCCCCGGACTGGACGGCGGCGCATGCCGCGCGCGATGGGCTGTACACCGTGCTCGAGGGAGAGGGCGGCGCCTGGCGGGCGCGGCGGGTCGGCGTGATCCGGCGGTTTCTGTTTCGCGAGCGAGGCGAGGCCGGCCTTGACCTGCTCACGGATCCGGCCTTCTGGCTGGTCACGCTGACGATCACCGAAAAGGGCTATTGCCATCGTCCTGGCACCCGGACGCTCGACGAGGCCGGCCCCATCGCCCACGATCTCGCCGCCCCTCGTGATCCCCGCACGGCCATCGGGTTTCTGGTGGAGACCCTGCGCCGCCGCAGGGCCGCCGGCCTGCCGGGCCTGACCGTGGCCAGTTGCGACAACATCCCCGACAACGGCCGCCTGCTGGAAGGGGTGGTCCTGGACTATGCCCGCCGCGTGGATCCGGCCCTGGCGGACTGGATCGAGGGCGCCGTCGCCTTTCCGGTCTCGATGGTCGATCGCATCGTCCCGGCGGTGGACGACGCGGCCCGCGCCCTGATCGCGGCGGAGACCGGGCGCGACGATCCCCTGGGCATCGTGACCGAAAGCTTCCGCCAATGGGTGATCGAGGACCGGTTCGCCGGCCCACGCCCGCCTCTCGAAACCGTCGGTGTGACCATCACTCGGGACGTGACGGTCTTCGAACACATGAAGCACCGCATCCTGAATGGCGCCCAGACGGCGCTGGCGCATCTTGGGCACCTGTCCGGGTTCTCCACCACCGCCGCCTGCATGGCCGATCCGGTGATGGCCACGTTCGCGCGCCGCTTCATGGAGCGGCAGGCCGCGGTCACCACCAAGCCGCCGGGACAAAGCCTGGCGGCCTACGTCGAACGGAGCATGGCGCGGTTGAGCAACCCGGCCATCCGCCACCCCCTGACCCAGATCGGCACCGACTCCGCGTTCAAGATCGGCCAGCGGATCGGCGGCGCGACGGCGGATCTTCTTGCCCGGGGAGGACCAATGAGCTTGCATGCGCTGACGATCGCTGGTTGGATGCAGTATGTATGCGGGCGCACCCTTGATGGCACGCCGATCCCCGTCAACGAGCCCGGCGCCGACCGCTTCGCCGCGCTCGGCGCGCTGACCGCGAGCACCCCCCTGGATCGGGTTGCGTCCTTCCTGGCGCTGGACCCCTTTCCGCCGGCCCTGGCCGCCGATGATGGTTTCGTCGGCTTGGTCGCGGACATGGCGAAGCGGCTTGCGCACCACACCCCCCGGACCATTCTGGCGGACCTGCTGGTCACCCCGGGAACAAGAGGAGCCGTCGCATGATGGGCTGGGTCAGGCGCCGAACGCCGGAGGAGTGGATCGCCGCCCTGTTGATGACCATTGTGGTCACCTTGCTCGGCTGGCAGGTCTTCCTACGGTTCGTCTTCGGCGACACGCTCTCCTGGCTGGAAGAAACGGCCCGTTTCGCCTTTGTCTGGGCCGTCTATTTCGGCTTTGTCATCGCCGCCGAGAAAGACCGCCATATCCGGGTGTCCCTGCACATCATGATGATGCCGCCGCTTACACAGAAGATCTTCATGACTTTGGCCGATCTTGTCTGTCTATTCTTTAATGGAATTGTCATCTGGTATGGAACGACCTTCGTCGCCTCCATGTTCCAGTTTCCCTACATCTCGCAAACCACGGGAATCAATCTGGTCTGGATCCAGATGATCGTGCCGCTCGGGTTCATTCTCATGTCCTTGCGCATTCTTCAGGTCATGGTCCGGCGCTGGCGCGCGCCGGAGCCCCTGGTCGTCGATGGCCGGATGGACGATTAGGGACGCGGCAACCATGGACCCCACACTCGCCCTGACCCTGGTCTTCGTCGTCACCCTGCTGATGGGTGTGCCCGTGGCCATTGCCATCGGCCTCGCCGCCGTGACGGGCATGGCCCTGTCCGGTTTGCCCATGTCCTATCTCGCCCAGACCGCCTACACGGCGGTGGACGAGTTCACCATCATCGCGGTGCCCATGTTCATCCTGGCCGGCGCCCTGATGGAAAAGGGCGGCCTGACCGAGCGGCTGATTGGCTTCTCCCGCAGCCTGGTCGGCCCGGCCCCCGGCGGGCTGGCCAGCGTGACCATCATCGCCTGCACGCTGTTCGCCGCCATCTCCGGATCCGGCCCGGCCACCACCGCCGCGATCGGCTCGATCATGATCCCGGCCATGTTGCGAGACAAGTATGGCCGCGGCTTCGCCTGCGCCGTGCCGTCGTCGGCGGGCGGAATCGGGGTGGTCATCCCGCCGTCGATTCCCATGATCATCTACGGCATCACCTCGGAGACCTCCATCACGGGTCTGTTCATCGGCGGCGTCGTGCCCGGCATGATGCTGGCCCTGGCCCTCTATCTGACCGTCCGCCTGATCGCGCGGCGCCGGGGCTATTCCTCGCTGGACGGGCAGCCGCGTTCGATCCAGGACATCCTGGCCAAGGCGCGGGAGGCCAAATGGGCACTGGTGGCCCCGGTCATCATCCTTGGTGGGATCTACATGGGCGTCTTCACCGTCACCGAGGCGTCGGTGGTGGCGGTGTTCTACGCCCTGTTCGTCGGGATTTTCATCTATAAGGCCATTCGCGTGCCGACCTTCATCGACGCCGTGGTCTACGCGGCGCGGATCACCGGCACCGTGATGCTGGTGCTGGTCACGGGCCGGATCATCGGCCGACTGCTGTCCATCTATCAGATCCCGCAGCAGGTCTCCGCCTTCCTCATCGGCGCCGTGGGTGACCCGACCTTGCTGATCCTGATCATCGTGCTGATGCTGATCTTCATCGGCATGTGGATGGAGACCCTCACGCAGATCATCGTGCTGACACCGCTTCTTCTGCCGGTGGCGGTCGCCTGCGGCCTCGATCCCATCCAGTTCGGCATCATGTTCGTGATCGCCTGCGAGATCGGCTATTCGACGCCGCCCCTGGGGGTCAACCTGTTCGTCGCCAGCGAGATCGGCAACTCAACCGTGGAGGCGGTCAGTAAGGCCTCCCTGCCCCTCATCCTCGCCGAGACGATCGTACTGCTCATGGTCGCCTACATCCCTCAGCTCACCATGACGCTGCCCCGGTGGCTGGGGTACGTGGGATAGGGCCTGCCCTATCCCCTGTCCGCAACAAGGGAACAACGACGGGAGAGTTCAATGTTCAAGAAAACCCTGTTGGCGAGCCTGGCCGTAGGCCTTTTGGCCGTGGCTCCCACGGCTTCCTGGGCGGCGGAGTACACCATCCGCCTGTCCCACGGCGACAACGAGAACAATCCCACCCACTTCGGCGCCCAGATGTTCGAGAGACTGGCCGAGGAGTACACCAACGGGCGCGTCGACGTTCAAATCTTCCCCGCCAACCAGCTTGGAACGGAACAGGAGGTCGCCCAGGCCCTGCGCATGGGCGCCATCGAGGCGGAGATTCTGTACACGGGTAACCTGGTGCCGCTGGCGCCGTCGGTCGGCGTGATGATGCTGCCGTACGCCTTCACCAGCAACGAGCAGGTCTGGGCGGCCATGGACGCCCTCAAGGAGCCCCTGAACGAGCGGCTGACGGAAGAGGCCGGCGTTCGCATCCTCGGCTATTTCGAGAAGGGCTTTCGTGTCCTGACCAACTCCCAGCGCCCAGTCGAGACCATTGAAGACCTGGAGGGGCTGAAGATCCGGGTCTCCAAGAATAACATCGCCATCGAAACCTTCAAGTCCTGGGGCTTGAACCCCATTCCCATGGCTTGGGCAGAGGTCTTCCCGGCCCTGCAGCAGGGCGTGATCGACGGCCAGGAGAACCCCTATACCACCGCGATTTCCTCGAAGTTCTATGAGGTTCAGACGTACATCACCGAAATTCACTATATGATCTGGTCGGGTCCCCTGATCGTCAGCGAGCGGTTTTATCAAGGTCTGCCCGCGGATATCCAGGAGGCCCTGAACCGCGCCGGCGAGGAGGCCGCCATGTACCAGCGGGGCGTGTCCGGCGAGTTGACCGAGGAAGCCAAAGCCAAGCTGGTCGAACTGGGCATGGTGCTATCCGGCCCGCCCAAGGACGAGGAAAAGTGGCAGACGGCCGCCCAGGCCATCTGGCCCCAGTTCTATGAAGACATCGGCGGCGAGGCCTGGGTGAAGGAAGCCCAGGCGATCATGGAAGAGGCCATCCAGGGAAACTGAGCCTCCGTCCTTTCGCACCCCGAAGATAAGTGAGCCGCTCCGGCCGCCCTCCCCGTCGGAGCGACTCATTCTCTGGCCCGCCTTTCCTTCCCCTTCCTCGGGACAGGCGGGCCTTTTTTCGCCCCCACTCAAGGCCATCCGGCTCTCAGTGTCTGTCCGGAAAGCCTTGCAAAACACCACATACGGCATGCGATTCGGGCACCGGCACACTACATATTGCGGCTCCCCAGACTTTCCGGACGGGCTCTAACCCACCGCCGGGTCCGATCCGGGCGCGTCGACGAACAGGCGCCGCGCCTCGCGGAAGCGCCGGGCGAGATGGCTCCGGCAAAAGGCGATCCGCGCCAGGGCATGGGTGTCGCGATGGCTGAGCAGGTGGTAGGCGCGGCGGAACGTCACGGCGGGCAGGATCCGGACCAGACCGGGGACCCCGCGCACCGCGAAGTCATGCAAAACGCCAATGCCCACCCCGGCCCGGACGGCCTCGATCTGTCCGGCGACGCTAGCGCACCGGAAGTGCCGGCGGGTCCAGCGTGACAGGACCCGCGCGTAATCCAGGGAGGATGTATAGGCGTAGTCGTCGACGCCCGTCACCAGGACATGAGGCGCCAGGTCTTCTTCCCGCGACGGCATGCCGTGGGCCTGGAGGTAGGTCTCGGCGGCGTAGACGCCCAGGGTGTAGTCGGTCAGGCGGGAGACCAGAAGCTTTCCTTCCTTGGGCGGATCCAGACAGACGGCGAGATCGGCCTCCCGCTTGGAGAGGGAAAAGACGCGCGGCAAGGGCACCAGTTCGACCACCAGGTCCGGGTGATCCTGTTGCAGGGCGCCCAGTTCGGCGGCGAGAAAGTATGTACCGAGCCCGTCCGGCGCCCCGATCCGCACCACGCCTGACAAGCTGGCGCCCCGGGCGCGGGTGTCCTCGGTGATGCCGAGGATTTCGGTCTCGATCCGCTCCGCGATCCTGACGACGCGCTCCCCCGCCTCGGTCGGAACAGACCCGGACGGCCGCCGCTCTAACAGCGGAACCCCCATCGCCTCCTCCAGCGCGTCCAGCCGCCGCGCCACGGTGGCGTGGTTCAGGCCCAGCACCTGGGCGGCGGCCAGGATCTGACCCCGCCGGGCGACGGCGAGAAAGACCCGCAGATGGTCCCAGTTCATGACGACCCTGTCCGCTCCCGGCTTGTCCTCCCTGAGCCAGGAGGATCAGCAATTTCCGCACAATGGATGCTCGGAGAATACCATTTCTGTGCACAAATCAATAGGCAACACTCGGGTTTTCTCCAAGACCGCCGAGGGGAAGCTCCATGGTCCAAGCCATCCACCATTTCATCAATGGTCGCCTCGTGCCCGGGACCAGCGCCCGCGTCGCGCCCGTCTTCAACCCCGCGACCGGGGAGCAGAGCGGCGCCGTGACCATGGCCAACGCCGCCGATGTGCGCGCCGCCGTGGACGCGGCCCGGGCGGCGGCCCCCGCATGGGCCGAGACGCCTCCCCTTCGCCGCGCCCGCGTCCTCAACCGCTTCCTGCGCCTCCTGGAGGAGCGGACCGACGATCTGGCCGCCCTCATCACCGCCGAGCACGGCAAGGTTCTCGCCGACGCCCGGGGCGAGGTCCAGCGGGGCATGGAGGTGGTGGAGTTCGCGACAGCCGCGCCGCAGCTGCTGAAGAGCGAGTTCACCGAGGCCGTGGGCACTGGCGTCGACAGTCACGCGATCCGCCAGCCCCTGGGCGTGGTGGCGGGCATCACGCCCTTCAACTTCCCGGCCATGGTGCCCATGTGGATGTTCCCGGTCGCGCTGGCCTGCGGCAATACGTTCATCCTCAAGCCGTCGGAGCGCGATCCCTCCGCCGCCCTGCTCCTCGCGGCGTGGCTCAAGGAAGCGGGCCTGCCCGACGGCGTGTTCAACGTGGTGCAGGGCGACAAGGAGGCCGTCGACGCCCTCCTGAATGATCCGGCGATCGACGCGATCAGCTTCGTGGGATCGACCCCCATCGCGCGCGCCATCTACCAAACCGCCACCGCCAACGGAAAGCGGTGCCAAGCCCTGGGCGGGGCCAAGAACCACATGATCATCATGCCCGATGCCGACCTGAACCAGGCCGTGGACGCGCTGATGGGCGCCGCCTACGGGTCGGCCGGCGAACGCTGCATGGCTGTCTCGGTGGCCGTACCCGTGGGGCAGGAGACCGCCGACGCCCTGATCTCCAGGCTGACGCCCAAGATCCGGGCCCTCAAGGTCGGCCCGGGCACCGATCCGGAGTCAGACATGGGACCCCTGGTGACCGCCCAGCACCGCGACAAGGTGCAAGGCTACATCGACCGGGGGGTGGCCGAGGGCGCGACGCTGGTGGTGGATGGCCGGGGCCTGCGGCTTCAGGGCTACGAGGCCGGCTACTTCCTGGGTCCC
>JANQGN010000048.1 GCA_028277295.1 Rhodospira sp. | reverse complement strand
TTCCTGCTGACCGACGGCCATCCCACCGACGAGACCACCCAGGCCGTGGACCGCTGGAACCGCGACTACCGCCGCCGCGCGAGCCTGGTCGCCGTGTCCGTCGGCGGTACCGCCGATCACGACCTGCTGGAACGGCTCACGGAGGCCGTGGTGGTTTTCGATGACACCGCGCCCGACGCCTTCGCCCGGTTTGTCCATTGGATCAGCCAGTCCATCCAGGCCCAGAGCCGCAGCGTCAGCGCCGGGCAGGACGGCAAGGTCTGTCTCGCCAAGGCCGACCCCGGCCTGCTGGCCCCTGTGGAAACTGCGGCCGACCTGACCCCCTTTGCCGGCGTCGACGACCGCTTCGCCGTGTTCGTCGCTCGCTGCGCGAAGTCCCGCCTGCCCTATGTGATGAAATACGAGCGTCACATGGGCCGCATCGAAACCAGTGACGCTGTCCTGGCCGAGATGCTGCGCACGCGAAGCTACGCCTTGACCACCGCCGTCCCGGTCAAGAACAGCTACTTCGACCTCTCCGAGGGCACCCCCACGGGCCAGGCCGTCAACTCTGACGATTTGGTCGGCCAGCCCGCCTGCCCCCATTGCCAGGCGCCTTTCGGCATGGCCGTCTGCGCCTGCGGCGGCATTCACTGCGTGGACGGCAACGGCGAGCACCGCTGCCCCTGGTGCGGCAAGGTCGGCCACTATGTGGGCCGCGAGAAGGGCGAAGGCTTCGATATTGGACGGGGGCGCGGATGAGCCAGCCGTATGAGCCTTTGCTGGCCATTCTGATCAAGCTCTATCTCAGAATGCGCGAGGACGGCGTTCCCCTCGTCGATCTGAAGGACGGCACCTACCCTCCCGACCTCAACGAGGACGAGCGCCGCCTGATGTATCTGGCGGGCCTTGTCAAAGAGGGGATTGCCGCCAAGCGCAAGGCCAAGGCCCAGGCTCAAACCCAATCTCAGGCCCAGGACCACACCGGGGCGGAAGACCAGAAGGACGATAGGGACGCCGGAGACCTGGGTCCGGATGCCCCTTCACTGGCCCCCCCTCCGGGTCCAGGACCTAGGGAGGCCGCGTCACCGGACCGACCGGGTCCGCCCATCGCCGACGTTGCGACCAACCAGCCCGCACCGGACTCGAACACCGTCCCGGCCCCCGGCGACCCTCCGGGTCCGGCGCCGGCCGAGTCCGACCCCTTCGACCCGTTACCCTTCCCAGCGGTTGGAGGACACGCGCCTCCGCCGGTCCCCTCACCACCCTCACCACCCTCACCGGCCCCGAATACCGCACCCGCGCCGGCACCGCCCGTGCCGGGGCCAGCCCCCCAGCCGGGGGGCGTCCCCGCCATGGCCAAGGGCGCGGACGGCATCGGCGAGCCGACGCCACGGGCCTCCGAGATGACCAAGAAGACCATCTTCCTTAAACCCGCCAAGGTCGGCGAGCCTTACGACGGCGCCATTGAGATCGACGGCCTGAAGAGCCCGCGCCTGGTGGACGATGCCGGCACCGGCCTGACGCTGGATGCGGACACGGGGCGGCTGACCGGCACCCCGGCCACCAGTGGTGACGTCCAAATCCGCCTGCGGGGGCTGCTCCATGCCAGATCGGTCGAGGTGATCTTAAATCTGGCGGTGATTCCCGATCCTAAGTCGCTGTGGGTCAGCAAACCCAGCGATCGCTCGGCGCCCTTCTGGAAACCCGATGAAGCCTTCATGCGCGTCGATGGCGACCTTCTGTGTGTGGGCGCAAGCAAACGCGGGCGCTCTCATGCCCAGACCGGCGGCTTTCGCGACGACGACGTGGGGCTCGCGGTGACCGGCCCGGGCGGCTGGCACATCGCCGCCGTGGCCGATGGCGCCGGCAGCGCGGCCTACTCCCGGCGCGGCGCGGCGGTGGCCGTGGAAACGGCTTTGGCCGAACTGCCGCCCCTGCTGGACGCGCATGTGACCCCCGATCTGGAGACCCTCCTCGCCATGCATCGCGACGGCGACGAGCGGGCGGCCGGCGCGTTGAAACGCAAGCTTTACCAGTCCCTGACCACCGCCGCCTTCGGCGCCGCCAAAGCCATCGAGGCAGCGGCCGCCGCCCAGGGCGAGTCCCCCTCGGCCTTTTCGACCACCCTGATCCTCTGCGCCGCCCGGCGCTGCTCGGAGAGCTGGTTTTTCGCCGGGTTTGCGGTGGGAGACGGCGGTGCCGCCGTGCTCGACGCGGAAACGGGCTCGGTCACCCCGCTAACAGCCCCGGACAGCGGCGAGTTCGCGGGACAAACCCGCTTCCTGCAAAGCGCGGAGTTCGCCGGTGGCTTCGACGCCGTCTCGCACAGGCTGTTTTTTGCCATTCGCGAGCGCTGCTCCGCGCTGGTGCTGATGACCGACGGCATCACCGATCCGAAGTTTCCAACCGAGGCGACCTTCGCCGATCCGGCGCGATGGGCGCGGTTCTGGGCGGAGGACCTGACGGCGACCGTCGACCTGTCGCGCGACAACCCGGACCTGGAGCGGCAGGTTCTCGACTGGCTGGATTTCTGGTCGCCCGGCAATCACGACGACCGGACACTGGCGCTGATGGTGCCCTGAGGAGTCCAAGACGATGTCCATCATCACCCTCTCCACCCAGGACGGCCAGCCAGTGGCGTATAAAGACACGATCATCGGCCAGGGTGGCATGAAGGACGTCTATTTCAGCCCCGACCGGTCCTATGTCGTCGCCTTCTTTCGCGACCGGCTCGACTACGCGGGCCAGGAGCGGCTGAAGGCCATCGTGGGCCCCTTTCGTCAGGGCATCTTCGAGCAGGAGGGCGGCACCTACTGGAAAGACCTGTTCTGCTGGCCCACGGGCATTGTCGAAAAGGATGGCCAATGGGGCATCGTCGCCCCGGTGTACCAGAAGCACTTCTTCTTCGAACATGGCTCGGTGAACGACGACTTCCTGGGCATCAAGGGCAAGGAAAAGGAAGGCAAGTGGTTCGCCAGCGCCTCGAACCGCGCCAAATTCCTCGCGCCCCAGGAAAAGGGTACGTGGCTGTCATACCTGCAGATTGCCTTGACGCTCAGCCGCGCCGTGCGGCGCCTGCACGCCGCCGGCCTGGCCCATTCGGACCTCTCGTACAAGAATGTCCTCGTGGATCCGTCGGGGGGCCGGGCCTGCGTCATCGACATCGACGGCCTGGTGGTGCCCAACAAGTTCCCGCCGGACGTGGTGGGCACGCCCGACTTCATCGCCCCGGAG
>JANQGN010000039.1 GCA_028277295.1 Rhodospira sp. | reverse complement strand
CATGGCCAGCGGGCAGAAGCCGGTGAAGGCCGCCTGCAGCATGTTGGCGCCGACGAAGGCGGTCAGCCACAGCACCCAGGTGTACGGGGTGAGCAGGGCGACGAGCACGGTGGCCAGCACGACGGTGCCGGCGAAGGCCAGGACAATACGGTCGATGGACATGGGGACTCTCCTCAAGCGGTGTCAAATCTTATGCGAGGGCGCCTCGTCCCCCGGACAGTAGAGGCTGGCCAGGGCGTCAAGGATCACCTGGGCCTCCGGGCTGGCCAGGCGGTAGTGGATGTGCTGCGCGGCCCGCCGCGTGGTCACCAGGCCGTCGCGCCGCAGCCGCGCCAGGTGCTGGGACAGCGCCGATTGGCCCAGTCCCACCTTTGCCTCCAGTTCGCTCACCGTGCGCTCGCCGTCGAGCAACGTGCACAGGATCAGCAGCCGCCGGTCGTTGGCCAGGGCCTTCAGCAGCGCCGCCGCGCGCGCGGTGTGGGCATGCAGGTGGTCCACATTCATGTTGAATAAATTAGCATACTCTAATATGTTGTCAACGCGAAAAGAGATACGCCGATCTCCTCTTCCACGACCCAAGGCCGTGCCCCCATGCCGAAAATACGCCTTTCCCGCCCCCGCTCCGCCGCCCTGCTGGTACCGCTGCCGGTGCTTCTGTTGGCGCTCCTGGGCGCCCCCGCCCGGGCCGCCGACGAGCCGCTGGAGGTTCACCCCCGGGTGATCGCCGACCGCAAGGCCGTCTTCGCCACCGTCGAGAGCGTCGACGTACTGGCCGCTCGCGCCCGTCTGGGCGGCACGGTGCACGATCTGGCGGTGGACGAGGGCGACGCGGTCGCGGACGGCCAGCGCCTGGCCCTGGTGGTCGACGACAAGATGGCGCCGCGCATCGAGGCCCTTGAGGCCCGCCTCGAGGCCCAGGGGGCCACCGTGGCCCAGGCGCGCACCGACCTGACCCGGGCCGAGCGCCTGCGCGCCCAGGGGGCGGCGCCGCAAAGCCGCCTGGACGCCGCGCGCACGGCCCTGGAGGTGGCCGAACGCCAGCGCGACTCGCTGGCCTCGGACCTGGAGGTGCTGCGCCAGCAGGTCTCGGAGGGCGCGGTGCTGGCGCCGGGCGAGGGCCGGGTGCTGGAGGTGCTGGTCTCCGACGGCAGCGTGGTGCTGCCTGGCGAGACCATCGCCCGGGTGGCCACCGAACGCTACCTGCTGCGCCTACGCCTGCCCGAGCGCCACGCGCGCTTCATCACCGTGGGCAATCCGGTGCGGGTGGGGCCGCGCGGCCTGGATCCCTCGGCGACAGGGGCCGCATGGCGCGACGGCACGGTGGTCAAGGTCTATCCCGAGCTGTCCAACGGCCGGGTCATCGCCGATGTCGCCGTGGATGGCCTGGGGGGCTACTTCGTCGGCGAGCGGGCCCTTTTGGACATCGTCACCGGCGAGCGGCGGGTGTTCGTGGTGCCGGCGGCCTACCTCAGCACCCGCTACGGCGTGACCACGGCGTGCCTGGAGGGCGGCCGGGCGGTGGTGGTGCAGACCGGCGCCCGGGTTGATGACGGGGACGGGGACGGGGACGGGGACGGCGGGGGGATCGAGGTTCTCTCCGGCCTGCGGCCCGGTGACGTGCTGGTGCCGGTGCGCTGTGGCACCGTCGCCGCCGCCGCGCCCGCTCCGGGTCACGGCGAGTAAGGGGGACGGACACCATGAGACTCGGTCTGTCCGGTCACCTGACCCAAGCCTTCATCCGCTCGCCCCTGACCCCCTTGCTGATGCTGGCCGCTGTTGTGGTCGGCCTGCTGGCGCTGGTCTCGGTGCCGCGCGAGGAGGAGCCGCAAATCTCCGTGCCCATGGTGGACATCCTGGTGTCGGCCGATGGCCTGCGCGCCGTGGACGCCGCCGAACTGGTCACCAAACCCCTGGAGGACATCGTCAAGGGCATCGACGATGTAGAGCACGTCTACAGCCAGACGGTGGACGACCACGTCACGGTGACGGCGCGCTTCGAGGTGGGCACCGACGAGGACGTGGCCATGCTGCGGGTGCACGAGACCATCCGCGCCAACATGAGCCAAATCCCCCTGGGTATCCCGGAGCCGCTGATCGTCGGCCGGGGCATCAACGACGTGCCGATCATCGTGCTCACCCTGTCGCCCCGGCCGGAGGTGGCCGATCGCTGGACCGACGCCGGTCTGTACGCGGTGGCCGAGGAACTGCTCATGGAACTGATCAAGGTTCCCGACGTGGGGCTCACCGTCCTGGTGGGCGGCCGGCCCGAGCAGATCCGCGTCGAGCCCGATCCGGTGCGGCTGTCCCTGTGGGGCATCACCCTCAACCAGCTGGTCGAGAAGCTGGAACA
>JANQGN010000616.1 GCA_028277295.1 Rhodospira sp. | reverse complement strand
TGTTTCGGATCCGGGCGGCGGAGGCGGCCGGGGCCAAGCCCCAGCCCCAGCCCCAGTCCTCTCCGCGACGGCCGCGCCGTCCGTCGGCATCACGCGGCGGTTCTCAGCGCCCGTTCGCTGATGAAGGTATCCAGCGCCGCCGCCTGGGATTGGCTGACCTCCAGGCGAATGTGGGTGGAGATCTCGGTCTTGGCGACGACGCTCCCACTGAACTGTCCAAGCCCGGGCAGGTTCATGGAGAACTCATGACCGCGCTCGGCGTCCAGCGAGCGGTCCAGGGTGCCGACGCCGGTGCGGGACAGGTCGTGCATCAAACAGGATCGTGTCTCGCCCGAGCCCAGGTCGACCGTGACCGCCACGTTGACGGTGCAAAGGGCGCTCTCCCGGCGGTCGTCGTCACCGCCGGCATGCATGATCCGCTCCAGGGATTCCTGCATCTGACGGATGCGCTCACTCACCTCGTCGGCGGCGCGCCGCACGGTCTCCGCCTGTCGTCCGGTGACGTCCGTGCCACCGGTCACGTCGCCGATGTTGTCCGAGGCATCCTGCGTGCTCTGCGCCGCCTGCTGCGCGTTCTGGCTGATCTCGCTGGTCGAGGCGGTCTGCTGCTCCACCGCCGCCGAGACGGCGGTCGTGATTTCGTTCATCTCGCCAATGACGCCCATGATGCCCTCGATGGCCTCCACCGCCTGGCGGGTGGCGGCCTGCATGGAGCCCACCTGGTTGGCGATGTCCTCGGTGGCGTTGGCGGTCTGGTTGGCCAGTGTTTTCACCTCGCTGGCCACGACGGCGAAGCCCTTGCCCGCGTCGCCGGCGCGGGATGCCTCGATCGTGGCGTTCAATGCCAGCAGGTTGGTTTGCTTGGCGATATCGCTGATGAGGTCGACCACCTCGCCGATCTGGTTGGCGGCCTTCGCCAGGCCCTGGATGCGCGCGTTGGTGTTTTCCGCCTCCTGAACGGCGCGATGGGCGACTCCCGAGGCGCCTGACACCTGCTGGCTGATCTCGGCGATCGACCGGGCCATTTCCTCGGCCGCCGCCGCGACGGCATCCACGCTGGTGGCCGACTCGTGGGACGCGGTCGAGGCGGCGGCGGCCCGCTGTCCGGTCTGGTTGACGGCCTCGGTCATGCGCGCGGCCGCGTCGCGCATGGAATCCGCCTGCTTCAGCACGATGGCGATGGCGCTATTCACCTCCTCGTCCAGCGCGTTGGTGAGGGCCATCATCTCGGTCTTGACCTTGCGGGCGTTGCGTCGGTGCAAGGCATCCTGCTCCGCGGCCATCTGCTTGAGCTTGATGGCATTGTCCTTGAAGATCTGCACCGCCGCCGCCATGTCGCCGATCTCGTCGGCGCGGTCGCGGTTGGGGACCTCAACGGTCAGGTCATCATGGGTCAAGCGTTCCATGGCCGTGGTCATGGCCCGGATGGGCCGGCTGAGCAGCCAGCGCAGCATGAGAATGATCAGGGCCAGGCCGACCAGCGTCGCCAGCGGGTTGACGATGACCTGTAGGGAGGCGGACCGGCTTTGCGTGTCTTGCAGCGCCTCGACCCGATCGTTGACGTCGCGGGCGTAGGCGCGGGAATCCTGTTGCACGGCCTCGGCCTTGGCCTCGGCGCGCGCGCGCAAGATTGCCATCTCCCTGGCTTGAAACGCTTCCAGATCGGACAGTTGGGCCTTGGCGTCGGCCTCGGCGGCAAGCAGCGCGGCGCGGGAGACCGCCACCTCCAGTACCCCGCGCGGCGCGCCGCCGTTCCCATGGCAGCTTTGGCAGCCGATGTCGTTGGTGAGCACGGCGTAGGAGTACAGCACCGGGCGCGCCGTTCCCTCATCATCGGTCAATTCGCTGGCCAGGACCGCGCCCTCTTCGACCGCGTCCACGGCGCGGCGCAAGGCTTCGGCGCGGTCGCCCTCAAGGAACTCCGGGTTCTCGCGCGCGTGTGGCTCGAAAAAGTCCGTGCCCAGGCGCTCGTTGACGTCGTTGATGGTGGCGTTGTCGCTGAACGCGCGCTGCCCGTCGACCCGCCATAGCCCAATCGACAGGACGTCGGGGACCTCCGCGAGGGTGTCCATGATGTCCTCGGCGGTCGATGCCTGGCCGCTCATCATGGCGGTTCGGATCATGGAGGTGGCCGATTCCGAGATGCCGGCGTGCACGCCGGCGATGTGTCGGCGCTCGGCCAGGCTGTCGCCCTTGGCGCGGGCGACGGCCGCGTCGTGCTCCGCTTCCAGCAGCGCCACCTGAGTGTTCGCCGTATCCGAGACCAGGTCGCGGATGAATGCGTCCTTTTCGCTGAAGATGCGGCGCACGTCGTCGGACAGGGATATCATCTGGCCATTCACCACCGACGAGAAGTAGGCCGCCAGGCCCGTGTTGAACAGGGCTATGATCGCGACAAGAACCACAACAATGGCCGTGATTTTCGCGGTCAGGGATTTCAGCGCATGCATCGAGGAGTCACCTC
>JANQGN010000606.1 GCA_028277295.1 Rhodospira sp. | reverse complement strand
TCCGGCGGGGCGGGGAGGGACCTAGACTGAGTGTCTGTCCGGAAAGCCTTGTAAAACACCACATACGGCGTGCGATCCGGGCGCAGGCACACAATATATCGCGGTTTTCGAGACTTTCCGGACGGGCCCCGAATGTCAGCAGGCCCTAGTGTTGGTCCCTCATTGCGCCGTCGACGTCAACCGCCGCGTGATTGGACGCTGGCGCCCGCGCGGCCGGCTACCACACGAACAGGTGCCGCGCCTCGTCCACGGGGTCTTGCCAGCCGGCCCGGACCAACTCTGGGGTATCCGAATCGGTGTCTGGCTCGGGCCAGCCCACGCACAGATAGGCGACCAGGGCCCAGGAGGCCGGCGCGCCCAGATCACGATGGGCCGCCGCCGGATCGAGAATCGAGACCCAGCCGACACCCACGTCCCGGGCGCGCGCGGCCAGCCAGAGCTGTTGAATGGCGCCGATCACGGAATAACGCAGCGTCTCGGGCATGGTCTGCCGGCCCAGGCCATGCCCCGCCGGGGTGGCCTCGTCACAGAACACCGCAAGGTGCACCGGCGCCTCGCGCAGGCCGGACAGCTTGAGGCGGGCGTAGGCCTCGGCTCGCGGGCCGTCGTAAATGGCGCCCGCCTCGGCGCAGGCGCGCTCGAAGTTGGCGGTGATGGCGGCGCGCTTGGCGGGGTCCACGATGGACACGAAGCGCCAGGGTTGGGCGTGTCCCACCGAGGGGGCCAGGGCGGCCTGGCGCACCAGGTCCTCGACCATGCCCTCGGGCAGGGGATCGGTGCGGAAGCGGCGAATGTCCCGGCGCCAGCGGAACAAGGTTTCCAGGGTGTCCAGGAACGGTGTGTCGAAGCGGGGCGATGGGACGGTGTCGTCTGGCGCGGGTGCGTGGGTCATGCAGAGGCCTGTTGATATCATGCGATGGGAGAGGGCGAAGGGCCCGGCGGCAGAGTGGGCGATTCGCGCGGGCTATGCCAGGTCCGTGTCGCGACCGTGGTCACCGGATCCTGACAGGGGCGTGGGACGCCATGGTCGACGCGGGTGATCGCGTGTTGGCGGCCGTCAACTTGCCAGCGTCGCTCCCCCCGTCGCGCGAAGTCCCCGAGATTGCGCGCCCGTGTCGGTCACGCGGCCGGGAGCGTGAAGTGAATGGTGCACCCCTGGTTCTCGCCCGGCGATTCGGCCCAGATGCGGCCGCCGTGATGCTCCACCACCTTCTTGCAGATGGCCAGCCCGATTCCGGTGCCGCCGCCGTGGGCATCCCGGGCATGCAGGCGCTGGAACAGGCCGAAGATGCGCTGTTCGTATCCCTGACCCGGCGGCAGGCCGATCCCATTGTCACGCACAAACACCCGCCACGACGGCCACGGGTCGGCCCCGCCGCCGCGAACCGGCGCGGCGCCGATCACCACTCGCAAGGGCGTTCGCGGATGGCGGTACTTGACCGCGTTGCCGATCAGGTTCGTGAACACGCGCACCAGGTTCTCGACATCGCCCTCGATGACCGGCAAGTCGGGCGCGATGTCGATCTTGGCGCCGGTCAGATCAATGCGCGCCCGCATCAGGGCGACTGCCTGCTCGACGACAGCCTTCAGTGGGACGGCGGCGGCCGGTCTGGCGCCGCGGCCGACACGCGCGAACTCCAGCAAGTCGCTGATCAGGGCGTCCATGCGCAATGCGCCCTCGTGAATGTAGCCGAGAAACTCGCTGTCCTCGGTGGTCAAGCGGTCGCTGGCGCGCCGGCCGAGCAGCGTGGCGTAGGAGGCGATGGCGCGGAGCGGCTCGCGGAGATCATGGGCCGCCACATGGGCGAAGGACGCCAGTTCCGCGTTCGAGCGCTCCAGCTCCGCGTTTTTCTGACGCAGCGCCTCTTCTGCCTGTTTGCGCTCCGTCAGATCGATCAGGGTAACGGGGACGCTCCGAAACCCCTGACGCGTCTTCGGAATGGGCATGGACAACAGAATGTCGAGTTCCTCGCCGTCAGCCGCGCGCAAGCGCGCTTCGGCGCGGAATTCCGAGCGTCCCTCCCAGATGGCGCATACCTCGGCCACCAGCACGTCGAAGGCGCCGGTCCCGAAAAAGGACGTGATTGGACCTTCCAGGGCGTCGGGATCGTCCAGCCTGAACAGGCGCCGGGTGGCGGCATTGCATTCGACGACACGAATGCCCTCGGACAGATGACGCACCATGTCGGGGCGCGCGCGCAGGAAGGCCCCCAGATCCTCCACCCCCTTGGCTCGCAGGCGATCCAGGTCGTCGATCATCGCCGTGAGGTCCTCGTTGCAAATGGCCACCTCGGCGCTGTGGAACAGATTGCGGAATCGTTCCTCGGCATCGGTCAGGTCGGCCAGTTGCCGCGTCTGCTCGGCCTGCGCGGTGCGCAGGCGCGCGACCATGTCGTTGAAGGCACGGGCCAGGACGCCAAGTTCGTTGTCCCTGTTGTCCGGTACCATGCGTGTCAGATCGCCTTGCCCAACCGCCTTCGCCGAGGCCGCCACGTCGGCCAGCGGCCTCATCGCCCGACGGATCAGCATCGCCGACACCCCGGCCACCGTCGCCATCGCCAGCCCGATCAGCACGACGGCGCGCAGGTTGGCGGCCGCGATCGGCCCCTCGTAGATCGCCGACGGGACCACGGTGGCGATCAACCAGGAAACCCCGCGTGGATCCTCGAACGGCGTGACGGTGACCGTGTGCCGCGCATCGCCCAGGGTGACCGTTGCCAGGTGGATCTGCGGGGTCTGCCGCCCTAGACTTTCGCCCCAGGCCGGGCCGCTGGCCGGCAGCGCGCCGGACAGGATCAGGCGGGCGCTTTCGGCCACTTCGGGGCGCGTGCTGTCGCTGGCCGCCAGGCGGTCCACCGGGTGCCCGTTCGCGTCGGTCAGAAAGGGCGTCTCCCCGGTGGATGTCGCCACCATCAGGCCGGTGCGCTCCATGATATAGGTCAGGCTGGACCCATCGGTGTGCACATCGGTCAGGAAGCGGCTGATGTGCGAGACGAAGATATCCGCCCCCACCACACCCAGCAGCCGACCGTGGGCGTCACGGACCGCGCGGCTGGGCGGCAGCGCGAGGTCATGGCCCGTGAACAGTGGATAGATAGCCCCCCAGGCGCCGTCATCGCGCTCCAGGGCCGCCGTGTACCAAGGTCGCGTCCGCGCGTCGTATCCCGGCAGCGACAGTATCCCGTCGCCACCCTCATCCTCACCCTCACCCTCACCCTCACCCTCACGCTCCGGATCGACGGTGGCCTTCTGGAAGGGGCCGGCGACAAAGCCTTCCGTGCCCGTCGTATAGAAGGTGACGCGCCGGCCCTCGTGCCCGGCCCCGGCCAGGCCGCCATCGGTGTTGCCGAAGAACAGGCTGGTGATGGCCGATGGCGGCACCACTTGCTGATGGAACGCCGTCTGCAG
>JANQGN010000545.1 GCA_028277295.1 Rhodospira sp. | reverse complement strand
CATCCACGTCCGTCATCCAACCCTCCACCAATTCGGTGGACACGGATAGATTCAGACTTTTGCCACGGTGTCACCCCCCACGTTCACCCGATTGCCCTGTGCCATGAGCTATTGTCCCTTGCGGAACGGTGCACTATTCTCAAGGTCGGCGGGTGACCGTCGGCGTGGAGACCCGATCCCGTCGGGTCCCTCGGCCCTGGGTCTTGCGCCCCGGCCCCCACGCGCCGTGATGCGCGAGCCGACTCCCAAGCGACACTCCAAGGGCGTCTCACCCACGCCAACGGCTTGCGGAGCCCGGCCCGACGCAAGACACTCGTTGCGGAGGCATGCCCCACCGGGCGTGACTCCTTGGTTCGGGAACGACCCCGGCAGTCCTGGCATCATCCCGTGATGTCCGTTCGTCTGCCGCGAGGGTCCACGCGCCCCGGGCCATGCCCCGATCGCCGGGCTCCGGCCGGCGATCGACACGAAGGATACCAGCGGCGGATGAGGGTGACTCATCCGCCCACGGGCACCACGCAGGCGCCCGCCTCGGAACGCCTGGCGTCGCGGTGCGATGCCGGGTCTCGTCGGTCCGTGCTCCCGCCCGGCCACCCCAGCACGCTCTCATGGGGAGGCCGGGCGGGGACGCGAGCCGGCCAACGACTTCAACGGTCAATCCCGTCGACCGTTGGTGTGCCAACACCCGTTGGAGACCGGGCCGGCGATGCCCGGACAGGAGGATTGCTCCCATGTCCATGTTCCCCCTCGTCCCGATCCGGCCCGCGCCCGGACGCCACCCAGGCGATCCGCGGCGCGCCACGGGACAGTGTGGAGCGCGGGCCGGGCGGCGGGGCCGCGCGCCTGTGGCGCCGGTCATGCCCGCCAGGGCGATCCCCGCCGCGCCGTCCTTGGGTCTCTTGTCTGGACATGGCCCCGGTGCCCCCGCGAACGCGGGCCGGCCGCCGGGTCCTCCACGGAGATCACCCCTTCATGACCAAGAGAATGCTCATCGATACGAGCCACCCGGAAGAAACCCGGGTGGTCGTGCTGGACGGGAACCGTCTGGAAGAGTTTGACGTTGAGACCAGCACCAAGCGACAGATCAAGGGCAACGTTTATCTGGCCAAGGTTGTCCGCGTTGAACCCTCCCTTCAGGCCGCTTTCGTCGAATACGGCGGCAATCGTCACGGGTTCCTGGCCTTCAGCGAAGTCCACCCCGACTACTACCAAATCCCCGTCGCCGACCGCCAGGCGCTGATCGCCGAGCACGAGGCCCGCCAGCGCGCCGCCGAGGAGGAAGAGGAAGAGCGCGGCAATGGCAACGGCAATAGCCATGGGGATGGCTCCGCCGACGGCGAGGACGTGGAGGTGCTGGGCGGCGAGGAGACAGTGTCCACCGCGCCCCCCTCGGTCCAGGCCAATGGCCTGCGTCACTACAAAATCCAGGAAGTCATCAAACGCCGCCAGATCGTGCTGGTGCAGGTGGTCAAGGAGGAACGCGGCAACAAGGGCGCGGCGCTGACCACCTATCTGTCGCTGGCCGGCCGCTACTGTGTGTTCATGCCCAACACGGCGCGCGGCGGCGGCGTGTCGCGCAAGATCAGCAGCCAGACCGACCGGCGCCGCCTCAAGTCCATCCTCGGCGACCTGCATGGCCCGGCGGGCGGCTCGGTGATCCTGCGCACCGCCGGGGCCGAGCGCAGCAAGGCGGAGATCAAGCGCGACTTTGATTTCCTGATGCGCCAGTGGGAGCAGATCAAGGACACGACGCTGAAATCCATCGCGCCGTCGCTGATCCATGAGGAAGGCAACCTGATCAAGCGCGCGATGCGCGACATCTACAGCCGCGACATCGAGGAAATCATCGTCGACGGCGACGAGGGCTACCGGGGCGCCAAGGACTTCATGAAAATGCTGACGCCGTCCCACGCGCGGAAGGTGCAGCCCTATCGTGACCAGGCCATGCCGCTGTTCCACCGCTTCCAGGTGGAAAGCCAGCTCGATGCCATGCATAGCCCGGTCGCTCACCTCCGGTCTGGCGGCTACCTGGTGTTCAACCAGACCGAGGCGCTGGTGGCGATCGACGTCAACTCGGGCAAGGCCACCAAGGAACGCCACATCGAGGAAACCGCCCTCAAGACCAACCTGGAGGCCGCCGACGAGGTGGCCCGGCAGTTACGTTTGCGCGACCTGGCCGGGCTGATCGTGATCGACTTCATCGACATGGACGACGGCCGCAACAACGCCGCCGTCGAGCGCCGCCTGAAGGAGGCGCTCAAGCTGGACCGGGCGCGCATCCAGGTGGGGCGCATCAGCGCCTTCGGCCTGCTGGAGATGTCGCGCCAGCGGTTGCGCCCCAGCCTGATGGAAACCGCCTTCCACACCTGCCGCCACTGTCACGGCACGGGCGTGGTGCGTTCCATCGAATCCACGGCCATCCAGATGTTGCGCGTGGTCGAGGAAGAGGGCGTGCGCCGCCGCTCCGCCGAGGTCACGCTCAAGGTGCCCACGCCGGTGGCGCTCTACATCCTGAACAACAAGCGC
>JANQGN010000521.1 GCA_028277295.1 Rhodospira sp. | reverse complement strand
CCGCTGGAGTTACAACCGAGGGTTCCCGCAGATGGAGAAAGTGCCGATGACTCCCGAAGGGCTGAGGAGCCTGGAGGACGAGTTGAAGAATTTGAAGTCTAATGACCGTCCGGCGGTGATCCGCGCGATATCGGAAGCGCGCGAACACGGCGATCTGTCGGAGAACGCGGAGTATCACGCCGCGCGCGAGCGTCAGAGCTTCATCGAAGGCCGTATCAAGGAACTGGAGGACATCATCAGCCGCGCCGACGTGATCGATATCTCGCGGCTGTCGGGTGATACCGTGCGCTTTGGCGCGACCGTCGGCCTGGCCGACGAGGACACCGACGAGGAGGTGTCCTACAAGATCGTCGGTGTGCACGAGGCCGACCTGAATGCGGGGCGCATCTCCATTGGATCCCCCATCGCCCGCGCCCTGATCGGAAAGAGCGTCGGCGACACCGTCGAGGTCAAGGCGCCCGGCGGCAGCAAATACTACGAGATCATCGATATCTCGTTTGTGTGAGAGGTAGACGGCGATGAGCGCGACTCATCGCCGTTTTCTCATATCGCGGTTCCCGAGACTTTCCGGACGGGCTCTTACGCCGGGGGGGCGGAAAGAAAAGGGGCAAGGACCTCGTAGGCCGCGTCCGGGGCGTCCTCCGGGATGAAATGGCCGCTCGGCAAAGGGGCGTAGGTCGCATCCCGGCACCATGGGCCCCAGACGGCGGGCACATCGAAATGCCGGCCGATGACGCCCCGGTCGCCCCAGAGAACAAGGGTGGGGCAGGCGATGGTACGGCCCGCGCGGCGGTCGTCCTGGTCGTGCCGGCAGTCGATCGTGGCCCCCGCACGGAAACACTCGCACATGGCCGCGATGGCCTCCGGGGTGGTTGACGACGCGATATAGGCGTTCAGGGCCTCCGCATCGTAGGGTGGGCGCGCGTCCGAGAGGGTCACCAGCATGTGCCGCATGAACGCATCGGCCGCGCCGGCGATGAGGCGCTCGGGCAGCGGATGAGGCTGCGTCAGGAAGAAGAAGTAGAAATAGTCCTGGGCGGCTGGTGCCGACACGGTTTCATAGAAATCGAGCGCCGGGATGATGTCCATCACCGCCAGGCGCGTGACGGTCTCCGGGTGGTCCAGGGCCATCCGGCGGGCGATCCGCGCGCCCCGATCGTGCCCCACGAGCGCGAATGTGGGGAACCCGAGCGCCCGCATGACGGCGCGCTGCTCGTTGGCCATGTGGCGCTTGGCGTAGGCGGTGCTGTCGAGAGAGGGGGGCGGCTTATGGGTCTCGCCCCGACCCCGGATGTCCGTCAGCACGACGGAGAACGCCTCGGCCAGACGCGGGGCGAGCCGGTGCCAGCACACATGGGTCTGGGGGTCCCCGTGCAGCATCAGCAGCGGCGGCCCGTGTCCGCCGATCACCGCCAGCACCCTCTGTCCGTCCACGGTCACGAACCGCCGTTCGAAGCCGGGCAGAAGCCTATGGTCCAGGCGCTCAAAGGGTGTCACGAAGCCACTCCGTGTAACTCGACAGGGCCATCACTTCATCGATAAATAGCTGTATGTCAATACGGCGGTCGCCCCCACCAGGGCTCCGAACTCGGATGACAGATCCGTTAGGGTGCTCGTTTCCGTTGGAGATCCTTCGCGCCCTTTGGGTGCTCAGGATGAGGATTGTCCATTTAAAACAACCTCATCCTGAGGGAGTGAAACGACCGAAGGATCTCCATCGAGTGCTCCGGTGCTCTCGGAAGGCGCTTCTTAAACGATCGTCCATCCGAGTTCAGAGTCCTGTCGCCCCAACCCGCTCCCCACCCGACCATGGCCGCCGACGGTCACCGGCACGGACCGTCGATGTATACGCCCCGACCGTCCGGTTCGCCTTGCGGCCGGCCGGGCGGAAGGCTAACGTGCGCCGCACCAGGGGTCGGTTGGCCACGGCCCGGCCACCCGACACCGCGTCTCCACTCAGGGTGTTCTTCGCCCCTTCCTTTCCTCCTGACGGGAAAGCCCAGCACCATGTCCTTCCTCGCTCAGCGCCTGTCCGCCATCAAGCCCTCGCCCACCATCGCCGTCACCACCAAGGCCAACGAGATGCGTGCCGCCGGGCATGACGTGATTGGCCTGGGCGCCGGTGAGCCAGACTTCGATACGCCCCAGCACATCAAGGAGGCCGCCAAGGTGGCCATGGACCGGGGCGAGACCAAGTACACGCCGGTCGCCGGCACGGTGCCGCTGCGCAAGGCCATCGTGCAGAAGTTCGAGCGCGACAACGGCCTGGTCTACACGCCCGACCAGATCACCGTCGGCTGCGGCGGCAAGCAGGTGCTCTACAACGCCATGATGGCCACCATCGAGGCCGGGGACGAGGTCATCATCCCGGCGCCCTACTGGGTGAGCTATCCGGACATCGTGCTGCTGGCCGGAGGCACGCCGGTCATTGTCGCCTGCCCGGAGGAAACCGGCTTCAAGCTGCGCGCCGAGGACCTGGACGCGGCCATCACGCCCAAGACCAAGTGGGTGATCCTCAACTCGCCCAACAACCCGACCGGCGCGGCCTACACGGCGGCGGAGTTGAAGGCGCTGACAGACGTGCTCATGCGCCATCCCCACGTCTGGGTGATGAGCGACGACATGTACGAGCACCTGGTCTACGATGACTTCGTCTTCGCCACGGCGGCCCAGGTGGAGCCGGGCCTCTTTGAGCGCACGCTGACCTGCAATGGCGTCTCGAAGGCGTACTCCATGACCGGCTGGCGCGTCGGCTACGCGGGTGGTCCTTTGGAGCTGATCAAGGCCATCAACAAGATACAGTCGCAAAGCAGCACGCACACCAGCTCCATCAGCCAGGCCGCCGCCCTGCAGGCCCTGACCGGCCCGCAGGACACCATTCCCATGTTCACCAAGGTGTTCAAGGAACGCCGCGACATGGTCGTGGGGCTGCTCAACGACTGTCCGGGCCTGTCCTGCCGCACGCCGGAAGGGGCGTTCTATGTCTATCCATCCTGCGCCGGCGTGATCGGCAAGACGGCGCCCGACGGCCGGGTGATCAACGGCGATGGCGATTTCATCGCGGCGCTGCTGGAACTCGAACAGGTGGCCGCGGTTCAGGGCGAGGCGTTCGGCCTGTCGCCTTATTTCCGGATCTCCTACGCCACCTCCACGGAAAAGCTGACCGAGGCTTGCGCGCGCATTAAGAGGCTGTGCGAGAGTCTCTCGTAACCGCTCAGGTTGACAGTCGGCGCCACCGCCGCCTTCCGTCACCGCTCGGACCCGCGTACACTGAGGGCCTGCGCGGTGTGCGGGGGTGGGCGGCGGGATGATGGGACTCGGGCGGCGTCGGTCAACCGCCGGGGGCACGGGGCGCGGCGGCCGTCCGGCGGCCCGGCCGTCCCGGCGCCGCCGCTGGGGCGGGCCGCGCCTGCCGGCCTTGCTGGCCCTGATGGCCCTGCTCATCCTGCGGGCCATCGACCCGACACCGCTTCGCGTCTTGCGCACGCAAACCTTCGACATCTATCAGCAGATCAAGCCGCGCACGATCGTCTCGCGGCCGGTGACCATCGTCGACATCGACGAGCGCAGCCTGGCGGCCCTGGGGCAATGGCCCTGGCCTCGGACCGTGATCGCCGAACTGGTCACCACGCTGTTCGCGCAAGGCGCGGCCCTGGTGGCCTTTGACATCGTTTTCGCCGAACCCGACCGTACCTCTCCGGCCCGCGTCGCCGACGTCACCCCCAACCTGGATCCCGCCACCCGCCAGCGTTTACGGTCGCTGCCCTCCAACAGCGCCGTGCTGGCCGGGGCCATGGCCCTGGGGCCGGTGGTGGTGGGCCAGGCGGTGATTCCGGAGGTCCATGAGGACTATCGCGACCCCGCCGAGAAGCCCTCGGTGGCGCTGATCGGCCAGGATCCGCGGCCGTGGATGCTTGAGTACGGGCCCGTGCTGGGCAATGTCGCGGCGATCGACGCCGCCGCCGCCGGGCGCGGCGTGTTTGTCGTCGAGGGCGAAGATGACGGCGTGGTGCGCCGCGTGCCCATGGTCATCAACGCCGCCGGCACCTTGTGGCCGTCCCTGTCCACCGAGATCCTGCGGGTGGCCACGGGCAACACCACCATCGGCATTCGCGCCCGGGCCGCCGGCGGCGGCGTCAATGGGAGCGGCCGTCAGGCTGGAGACGGGATTGAGGGGGTCATCGTGCGCCCTCACTTCATTCCCACCGACGAAATGGGGCGGCTCTGGGTCTACTTCGCCCCTCATGACCCGGCAAAGTACCTGTCCGCCGTGGACGTGGTGCAAGGGCAAGCCGACTCCGACAAGATCGCCGGCCGGCTGGTGATCCTGGGCACCTCGGCGGTGGGCCTGCTGGACATCAAGACGACGCCCGTCGACACCTTCATGCCCGGCGTGGAGGTGCATGCGCAGGTGATCGAGACCCTGGTGGATGGCGCCACGCTGACCCGCCCACGCCTGACCGACGCGGGCGAGGTGGCGCTCGCCTTCGGTTTCGGCCTGGTGATGATCGTGCTGGTGCCCCTTCTTGGCGCCACCTGGACCCTGGGGCTGCTGGTGGCTGGCATGGGGGCGGCGTTCGGCTTCTCCTGGGTGGCCTTCGCGGACCATAGAGTGCTGACCGACCCGGTGTTTCCGTCCTTCGTGGCGCTGGTCATGTACATCGGCCTGAACTATGCCAACCATGCCCGCGAGGAAGCGGAGAAGCGCCGCGTGCGTTCGGCCTTCAGCCTCTACATGGCCCCGGCGATGGTGGAACGCCTGGTGGCCGACCCGTCGCGCCTGCGCCTGGGCGGCGAAATGCGCGACCTGACCCTAATGTTCTGTGACATCCGGGGGTTCACGGCGCTGTCGGAGCAGTTCGACGCCGAGGGACTAACGCGCTTGATCAACGGCTTCCTGACCCCCATGACCGAGGTGATCCTGTCTCACCAGGGCACCATCGACAAGTACATGGGCGACTGCATCATGGCCTTCTGGAACGCGCCCCTGGATGACGCCGAGCACGCCTTGCACGCCACCCGGGCGGCTCTGGCCATGCTGACCGCGCTGGAGGGGCTCAATGCGCGGCTGGAGGACGAGGCGTCGGCGGAGGACCGGCCGCATCGGCCGATTCACATCGGCATCGGTCTGAACACCGGCGAGGTGTGTGTCGGCAACATGGGCTCGGAGCAGCGCTTCGATTACTCGGCGCTGGGCGACGATGTGAACCTGGCGTCGCGGCTGGAAGGCCAGTGCAAGACCTATGGCGTGTCGGTGGTGCTGGGCGAGCGGACCGCCGCCGCGCTGAGGGAGCGGATGGCGCTGCTCGAACTGGACCAGATCCGTGTCAAGGGCAAGACACGTCCGGTGCGTGTGTTCACGGTGCTGGGTGACGCGGCGGTGCGCGACTCCCCGGCGTTTCGCGCGCTGAGTCCCGCCCACGAGACCCTTCTGGCGGCCTATCGGCGGCGCGACTGGGACGCGGCCGAGGCCGCCTTGGCCGATGGCCGGCGGCTGGCTGGCCCGCACGCGGCCGACCTGGGCCCCCTCCACGATCTGTATGCGGCGCGCGTGGCGGCCTTCCGCATCACGCCGCCGGCCGAGGACTGGGACGGTGTGTTCGTGATGCAGGAAAAGTAGCGTCCAGAAGCAACCCCCAGAAAAGCAACCCCAGGTCTGGTCAAGGGCGTCCGGTGGCGTTGATGGGCTGGCGGGCGCGCTGGTTGTCGGCCAACAGGTCGGCCACCGCCGCCGCGTCCAGCGGCTTGCTGAACAGGTAGCCCTGCCCCAGGTGGCAGCCGTTGGCGCGCAGGAAGTCCACCTGCGCCTCCGTTTCCACGCCCTCGGCCACCAGGGCCAGTCCGAGCGAACTGGCCATGCGAATGATGGCCTGGGTGATGGCCATGTCGTCCTCGCTGGACGGAATGTCCGTGACGAACGACCGGTCGATCTTCAGCGCGTCGATGGGGAAGCGCTTCAGGTACGACAGCGAGGAATAGCCGGTGCCGAAGTCGTCGATGGACAAGGTGATGCCCAGGTTCTTGAGCGACCACAGCGCCTCGACCGCTTCGTCCGCGTTTTCGATCAGCATGCTCTCGGTCAGTTCCAGGTCCAGCAGGTCGGGCTTGACCCCGGTGTCGCGAAGGGTGCCCTTGATGAAGTCGGCCAGCTTCTGGTCGCGGAACTGACGCGCCGACAGGTTCACGCTCACCCGCATGGGCGGCAGGCCGCTGTCGAGCCACAGCCGGATCTGCTTGCACACCGCCCGCAGCACCCATTCACCGATGGGCACAACCAGGCCGGTTTCCTCGGCCACGGGCACGAATTCGACCGGGGAAACGGGCCCCAGCTCGGCCGAGGTCCAGCGCAACAACGCCTCGGCCCCCACGATGGCGCGCGTGTGCAGGTCCACCTTGATCTGGTAGACCATGGACAGCTCCTCGCGCTCCAGGGCGCGGCGCAGTCCGGTCTCGATTTGCAGCCGGCGGACCATGTCGTTGGACAGCCGGTCCGAGTAGAACTGGAAATTGTTGCGGCCCTGCTTCTTGGCGAAGTTCACCGCCGTGTCGACGTTGCGCAGCAGGTTGGAGATGCCACCCCGGGTGCGAGGGTAAATCACCACGCCGATGGATCCGGAGGTGTAGATCTCGCGGCCGTCCACCTCGAAGGGACGGGACAGGTCCTCCAGCATGCGCTGGCTGATCGTCGTGATGTCGTTGTCGCCCTTGATGTTCTCCAGGATCACGGTGAACTCGTCGCCGCTCTGGTGAGCGACCGTATCGCCGGGGCGCACATGCACCTGCAGGCGTCGCCCGGCCATTTGCAGCACCCGGTCGCCGGCCGGATGGCCCAGGGTGTCGTTGATGTTCTTGAAATGGTCGAGGTCGACGAACAGGATGCCCACCTGGGCGCCCTTGTCGTCGGCGCGGGCAATGGCCGCCTCCAGCCGTTCGCGGAACAGGGCGCGGTTGGGCAGCCCTGTCAGCGGGTTGCGGGTGGCCAGGAACAACAGGCGCTGCTCGGCGATCTTGCGCTCGGTGATATCGCGCATGATGCCGATGAACAGATGGCGCCCGCCTACCTTCAGGTCCGACAACGACAGTTCGGCGGGGAAGGTGGTGCCGTCGCGGCGCCGCGCCTCCACCTCTCGGCCGGCCCCCATGACGCGGCTCTTGCCGGTTTGCAGGTAGGTGCGGACGAAGCCCTGGTGGCGCTCGCCCAGGTCGTCGGGCATGAGGATGGAGACCGGCTGCCCGATCACCTCCGCCGCCTCGTAGTCGAACACCTGTTCGGCGGCGGCGTTGAAGGTTTCGATCATTCCGTCAGTATCGACGATGATCAGCGGGTCTACCATGGTGTCCATGATCTTGGACAGGCGTTCCTCGCGCTGGACGATCTCGTCGGTGGCGCGCTGGCGCTCGCTGACGTCGCGGGCCACCAGCATGTAGCTCTGGCCTTCGCCGTCGGGATCATAGGGCAGGGCGGCCAGTTCCACATCGATGACGCGGCCGCGCACGTCCAGCAGGCGCGCGGGCAACCGGCGCTGCTCGCCCACCAGCAAGGTATGCGCCTCTTCCAGAAGGCCGCGGCTGTCATCTTCCACGTAATGGCGGATGTCGCGTCCCACCATCGCGTCGGCTGGCCAGACGCCCAGCATGGAGGCGCCGGCGGCGTTCATCAACTCGATGAGGTTGTCCCGCACCACACAGATCAGGTCCGGGGCCAGATCGATCAGGTGGCGGTAGGTCTTGTCGGCGCGGGCGATTTCCTCCAGGCGTCCACGGTCGAGCAGATCGTTGATGATCTCCAGCATGCTGTGGCCGGATCGCGCGATATCGTCCACGTAAGACAGGTATCGGGTGTTTTCCAGGTGTCCAAACACACCAGACTGGATCACCTCGGCAAAGCCGATGATGCTGTTGAGCGGCGTGCGTAGTTCGTGACTGATGGCCTGGAGCAATTGCGACTTGGCGGCGTCGGCGGACTCGGCCTGGTCCAGCACCTGGGCCAGGCGCTGCTGCTGGGCGCGCCGCTCGCTCATGTCGGTGAGCGTGAGCGCGACGCCATTGCCCAGCCGGCTGGCCACCATGTGCACCCAGAGGGCGCGGCCGTCCGGCCGCTCGATGGGGTGCTCGATGCTTTCCGTTGTGCGCTCCTCGACCACCGTGGCCAGGGTGGACACGAGGTCGGGCCAGCCGATGTCCGCCGCCAGGGCCCGCAGCCCATTGCTGGTGATCTCGCCGCCCTTGCGGCCGAGGAGCGCGGTGAAGGCGGGATTGACCAGCAGCCACCGAAAGTCGCGGATGGTGCCCCCCAGGTCGCGCACCGCTTCCAGTGCTGCGATGCCGTCCCGCACGGCGCCGACCAGCCCTTCCAGGAAGGCGCCGCCGTCCTCCAGGGAACTCAGGGTTTCCTTGCGGATGACGGCATAACTGATGGCGCGTCGCAGGCTTTCCGGCGAAAGGCTGTCCTTGATGAGGTAGTCCTGGGCGCCACGCCGGACCGCGCCGGCGGCGGTGTCCTCGTCGTCGGTGCCGGTTAGCACGATGACGGGAACGCCTGGGTCGGCCTCCAGGATCGCGTCCAGGGTTCGCAGGCCATCGGAGTCGGGGAGCTTCAAGTCCACGATGACGGCGTCAAACGACGTCTGCTGCATGCGGGCCTCGGCGTCCGCCAGGCTGGCCGCAACCTCCACGTCAAAACCGCCCTTCTCGCCCTCGTTCAGCAGGACCTGAACCAAGCGCGCATAGGGCGCGTTGTCTTCGACGAGCAGAATTCTCAATCCGTGAATCCCGTTCGCGTCATCGGGCCACCGCTCCCCAATACCGCCGTCTCGACGGTGCCGGTCATCCAGGCCATGGAAAGGCGTACCGGTCATCCGGATTTCGCCCCTCTTACAAAAAACAGTGCCCCGAGCACGCCTGCCATGTCCAGCCGAACCCGTGGCCGCGCGAGTGAAATCCGATGAACCGTCTTGACTTGATGGCCGTCTGACCAACCGCCACGCCGATGCGGCGGGGGCTTGCACGTATGCCAGAGCGGCGCCGAGGGTAGTCTCCTGTATATTCTGTGTCGATCCTCCCTTGGTCGACGTCGCGGGCGGTCCAGCGGTCGAAAAGGGGTAGGCCGAACGTCGAGGACGATCGCGCCCGCGGCGGGTGAGGATCCGACGGACCGTCGGGCAGAGCCTCCTTCGTTTGACCTTGACGTGTCCCGGTCCGCGCCCTGACCATCGTCGATTGACACTGTCGACACCCTGGGCGGACCAGACGACAACCGGTCGACACCGGACGTGTGAGACGGCCGACCGGGCCAAGGGGTGGGGCGAGCCAACGTTCGCCCCCGTCACGATAATCGTTGCAACGGGAACTCTGCCAAGGAACCGTGATGTTGCGTCGACTCTCCTCGTTGTCCACACGCGAACCCGCGCGCGCCGCTTTGGTCGCGGCCCTTCCGGCGGTGTTCGTGCTGGTGTGGAGCACGGGTTTCATTGGGGCCAGGCTGGTGTTGCCCCATTCTCAGCCGCTGACCTTCCTGGCACTGCGGTTCATCCTGACCACCGCCGTGTTCCTGCCGCTGGTCTGGGCCAGCGGGGCGCGCTGGCCCACCACGCCCGCCTTGGCCGGGCATGCGGCGGTCACGGGGCTGTTGCTGCATGGCGGCTATCTGGGTGGGGTGTTCTGGGCCATCGAGGCCGGCATGCCGGCGGGTGTCACCGCGTTGATCGTGGGGTTGCAGCCCTTGCTGACCGCCGTGGCCGCCGGCCCGTTTCTGGGAGAGCGGATCAATGCCCGTCAGTGGCTGGGGCTGGTGTTGGGTTTTGGAGGCGTGGCACTGGTGCTGGGCGACAAGCTGGCGCCAAGCGCTGGCACGCTGTTCCAGGGCTTCGGTGTCGACGCGCTTCTGGCCACCGCGCTGGCCCTGGTGGGCATCACCCTGGGCACGCTCTACCAGAAGCGTTATTGCGGCGGTCTGGACCCGCGACCCGGCGCGGTCCTCCAGTTTTCCGCCGCCGCCGTGGCCATGGGGGCCTTGGCGGTGCTCACGGGCGAGGACATGGCCATTGAATGGACCGGCGCGTTCGTGTTCGGACTGGCGTGGTTGGTGGTGGTGCTGTCGGTGGGCGCGGTCACGCTTTTGATGGTGCTGATTCGCATGGGAGAGGCGGCGCGGGTGGCCAGCCTGTTCTACCTTGTGCCGCCGGTGACCGCGCTGCTGGCCTGGGCTCTGTTCGATGAGACGCTGGGGCCGCTGGCCTTGGCCGGCATGGGGGTCGTTGCGTTTGGCGTGGTGCTGGTGATGCGGTCGGGGCGCGCATAGGCGGGCGCGGCCGCCAGGGACGATGGTCGAGACGCACCGGGTGTCATTGACGGCACGGACCGTGATCTCGTCCACGACCGGCGTTGCCCCTCCCCGCGCCGGACCGTTCGTCTGGGCGCGGCGGTGGCGTCGCCGGGACGGCGCGGGCACCCGCCGGGCGTGACCTCTGGCGCCCGACGGTTCGATGGCACGCGGTCGACGCGCGCACGTCACGCCGCGTCCTCCGTTTTGGTATGCTTGCCGTTCGGCCGGGTGCTACGCTTTGGATCGCGTGTCTGCCCGAGGCGCCGGCCGCGCTCATCATAGAGTTCAGGGAAAAGGTCCTGCGGTCGAAGACCGGGGGCCGTGGCGATGGCTTGCTGAAGGTGCTGAGACCCGCCGCCCAGCGCTGCTTGGCTGACAGCCTGATGCGAAACCCCTTCGCGTCGCGCCAATGCTGTTTTGCTGAGGCCGCGAATGCGCAACTGAAAACCGATCCACTCCCGCCGGATGGCGGGGTTTTTTGGGACGTCCAAAGTTGCCGGTGCAATTGCCATGGC
>JANQGN010000474.1 GCA_028277295.1 Rhodospira sp. | reverse complement strand
CAAGGCGCTGGAGAACCTGCTTTGGGATCTGATTCCCGAGGCCAGCCACCTGCGCGCCAACGTGGGCGAATTCACGGATGCCAACAATCAGCAGGTGGTGAGTCACCCGTTGGCGCTGACCCAGCTCCTCGTCGCCTATCACATGGTGAAGGCGGCGCTGGGCATTCACGCCATCTAGATCACCGCGGCATGGAGCGCGGGGCCGGCCGCCAGGCCGATTCCGCCGCCCCGTGTCATCGGAACAGGAGAGGCGGAGGGTCGCCCCAACCCGGCCCTCCGCGCAGATCGAGGACGCGTCCATGACTCACCAAAGCGCCGCCACGGCCGTCGCCGCCGCCGCCCACGCCGAGATGGCCAACTGCATCCGTTTCCTGGCCGCCGACGCGGTTCAGGCCGCCAAGTCAGGGCATCCCGGCATGCCCATGGGCATGGCGGATGTGGCCACCGTTCTGTTCACCCGGTTCCTCAAGTTCGATGCCGCCGATCCGGCCTGGGCGGACCGTGACCGCTTCGTGCTGTCCGCCGGCCATGGGTCCATGCTGCTCTATGCCCTGGCTTACCTGACCGGCATGCCGGGCATGGACATGGAGGATCTGCGCGCCTTCCGTCAGCTTGGCAGCAAGACCGCCGGCCATCCCGAATATGGCCACGCCCCGGGAATCGAGGTGACCACCGGCCCGCTGGGCCAGGGGATCGCGACCGCCGTCGGCATGGCCCTGGCCGAGCGCATGGCCGCCGCCCGTCATGGCGACGCCCTGGTGGACCACCACACGTACGTGATCGCCGGCGACGGCTGCCTGATGGAGGGCATCAGCCAGGAAGCCATTTCCCTGGCCGGGCACCTGAAGCTGGGCAAGCTGATCGTGCTGTGGGACGACAACAGCATCTCCATCGACGGCGCGACCGATCTGTCCACCTCCGATGATAACCTGGCTCGCTTCGAGGCCAGCGGCTGGGAGACCTGCCGCGTGGACGGCCACGATCCAGAGGCCGTGGCGGCCGCCATCGCCGCCGCGCGTGACACCGACCGCCCGACCCTGATCGCCTGCAAGACGGTCATCGGCTTCGGTGCGCCGAATAAGCAGGGCACCGCCGCGACCCACGGTGCGCCGCTGGGGGACGATGAGATCGCCGCCACCCGGGAAGCCCTGGGCTGGACGCACGGACCGTTCGAACTGCCCGAGAGCGCCTTGGCCGCGTGGCGCGCCGCTGGCGCCCGGGGCGCGACCAATCGGGCCGCCTGGCAAAATCGCCTGGACACCACGGACGGCTCGGTTCGGGACGCGTTCCAGTCGACCCTGTCCGGCGACCTGCCCGAGGGCTGGGATACGCCTCTAAAGGCCCATATCGCTGGCCTGATCGCCGATGCGCCCACCGTGGCCACGCGTGTCGCCTCGCAGAAGGCCCTGGAGGCACTCGTGCCGGCCATTCCGGCGATGGTGGGCGGCTCGGCCGACCTCACCGGCTCCAACAACACCCGGATCGGCGGCATGACCCCGGTGAAGCCGGGCGACTATGCCGGCGCCTACATCCACTATGGGGTGCGCGAGCACGGCATGGCCGCCGCCATGAACGGCCTGGCCCTGCACGGCGGCTTCATCCCCTATGGCGGCACCTTCCTGGTGTTCGCCGACTACTCCCGGCCATCGATCCGCCTGGCGGCGCTGATGGGGGTGCGAGCCATCCATGTGATGACCCACGATTCCATCGGGCTGGGCGAGGACGGCCCCACCCACCAGCCCATCGAGCATCTGGCCTCGTTGCGGGCCATGCCCAACGTCAAGGTGTTCCGCCCCGCCGACGCCGTGGAAACCGCCGAGTGCTGGGCGCTGGCCCTTCAGAACAAGGGTGGGCCGAGCGTTCTGGCGCTCAGCCGTCAGGGCTTGCCGACTTTGCGTAAGGCCGAGTCCGAGGACATGCCGAGCGCCCGCGGCGCCTATGTGCTGGCCGAGGCAGAGGGCGGCGCCCGCCAGGTGACCCTGCTGGCCACCGGGTCGGAGGTGATGCTCGCCGTGGCCGCGCGCGACACGCTGCAGGGCGAGGGCATTCCCACAGCCGTTGTATCGATGCCCTGTTGGGAGGTGTTCGCCGAGCAGGACGGGGCGTACCGCGAGAGCGTGCTCGGCGCCGGCACCGTGCGGGTGGCCGTGGAGGCGGCTTGCGGCATGGGCTGGGATCGTTGGATCGGCGACGGCGGCGCCTTCGTGGGCATGGACGGGTTCGGCGCCTCGGCACCGGCGCCCAAGCTCTACCAGCACTTCGGCATCACCGCCGACGCGTTGGTGGCCGCCGCCAAGGCCCGTTTGTAGGACAACCCGTTTGTAGGACAAGGGGGGTGATGCGGCGTCCTCGTCGCTGGGCATCATAACGGCACCCCCCCTTGCATCGATAAACTGGCACGCCCCGGGCTTCTGGTCCGGGGCGTTGCTTTTTCTTGGGGACGGGGCACGCCCTACCGGCGTGGCGCGCCCACATGGCGCCCCACCTGCGGCGGTCGCGGCAAGCGCCCGTGCGCGCTCACCAGGGCATTGATCCGCGCCAGGCCATCGTCGGGCCATGGCACCACCCGGCGACTGACCAGATCCACGTGCAGCAACAGAACCTCGTTGGTGGCCGCCACGAACCCGTCTTCGGCGTGACGCAAGGTGTGGAACAGCCGCAGTTTCTTGACGCCGGCCTCCAATGCCAGCGTCTCCACCAGCACGGGGTCGCCTTCGCTGAGTTCTCGGTCGTAGGTGACGTGGGCCTCGACGGCAAAGATGCTGCCGCCGGTGCGCTCCCGATAGGCGCGGCCCAGGTCCAGCCAGTCCATGGCGGCGTCCCCCGCGTGGTCGCAGATCAGCACGTAGTACGCCACATTCATATGGCCGTTATAGTCCAGCCACTCAGGCCGGACCGTTTCTCGATGCAGGCACAACGGTGCCGACGCGTCGCCGGCGCCGTTGGTCGAAACGTCGATCATGGGTTTGCTCTCCCTCTGTTCCGCTGTCCTTGAGATGGCTTGACCGGCATCCTTGGCTTGGGGTCGGGTGAAACCGTCGCGATGGGTTTGGCGGACCGTGTTTTGATTGTCGCGTCTGCCTGACGGTCATACAGTAATCGTCATGAGGCCGTCATGTCGGTTCACGATCGGTCGTGCGACCGACGCTCGGACGGTGGGACGGATCTTCGGTCGGGTCCCGCGCCGTCCGCAAGAGGGAGTGTCGAGCATGCCCAGGACACAGGCCGATCAGGCTTTGTTCGAAGCCGAACGTCACGTTGCGCGCTCGGAGTTCC
>JANQGN010000398.1 GCA_028277295.1 Rhodospira sp. | reverse complement strand
ACGCGGACCTTGGACCCCGTCTTCGCCGATCGCACAGGGATCGCACAGGGGATGCCGCGCGCGTGATCGATCTTCGACCCATCCTGCTGGTGAACGGGCTGCTGTTGTCCATCCTCGCGCTGGGCATGGTCATCCCGGGCCTGGTGGACCTGGTGCACGGAAACCCGGACTGGCTGGTGTTCGTCACCTCCTCGGCCCTGACCGGCTTCTTCGGCGTGTCCTTGTTCCTGGCCACGCGCGGCGGGCAGTTCCGCTTCAGCATTCGCCAGGCGTTCCTGATGACCACGAGCAGCTGGATCGTGCTGCCCGCCTTCGCGGCGCTACCCTTCGTGCTGACCGATCCGGGCCTGGGCTATACCGATGCCTTTTTCGAGGCCATGTCGGGCATCACCACCACCGGCTCCACCGTGATGACCGGCCTGGATCTGATGCCGCCGGGTATCCTGCTGTGGCGCGCGATCCTGCAGTGGATGGGCGGGATCGGCATCATCATCATGGCGTTGTCGGTGCTGCCCATGCTGCGGGTCGGCGGCATGCAGATGTTCAGGGTGGAGGCCTTCGAGGCCCAGGAAAAAGTGCTGCCCCGTGCCGCCAGCCTGGCCACGGCGCTGGCCATCATCTACGTGCTGCTGACCGCCCTGTGGGCGTTGATGCTCTCCCTCGCCGGGCTGACTCTGCTGGACGCGACGGTGCACGCGATGACCACCATCGCCACGGGGGGGTATTCGTCCAAGGATGCCTCGGTGGGGCATTTCCGCTCGGCCACCGTGGACTGGATCGTGGTCGCCGGCATGATCATCGGCTCCATTCCGTTTCTGCTGTACTTCCAGGCGGTGCGGGGCCGGCCGATGGTGTTGTTCCGGGATACCCAGGTTCAGTGGTTCCTGGGGACCGCCGTGGTGGGCGTGATGGTGGTGGCCTGGTGGCTGTGGCAGGAAGGCGGCATGACGGCGCCGACAGCGCTGCGCTACGCGGCCTTCAACACGGTTTCGGTGATGACCGGCACCGGCTACGCGACCACGGATTACTGGCAGTGGGGCGGCGTGGTGGGGGGCGCGCCGGTGGCGGTGATCTTCTGCCTGATGTTCGTGGGCGGGTGTGCGGGGTCCACCTCCTGTGGGATCAAGGTGTTCCGGTTCCAGATCCTGGGGGCCATGGCGGGCATCCAGTTGCGCCGGCTGCTCCAGCCGAGCGGCGTGTTCATTCCCTACTACAACAAGAAGCCGATTCAGGAGGGCGTCGCCGAATCGGTGATGGCCTTCTTCTTCATGTACGCCCTGTCCGTGGCCTTCCTGGCCTGCCTTCTGGGGATGACGGGGCTCGACTATGTGACCGCCATTTCCGGCGCGGCCACGGCCATTTCAAACGTGGGGCCGGGGCTGGGTGACGTGATCGGGCCGGCGGGCAACTTCTCCACCCTGCCGGACACGGCCAAGTGGCTGCTGTCGGCGGGCATGCTGCTGGGCCGGCTGGAGTTGTTCACCGTGCTGGTGCTGGTGATGCCTCGCTTCTGGCGGGATTGAGGGGCGGCGGTTTCCCCATCCCTGGGCGGAGCGCCTGGGAACTCTTCGTGGCGGGCCCTGGCCGCCTTCAATCCCCCGCGTTTTTGGAGAACCCCGTTGCCTGGCCCCAGGGTCGTGCCGATATGCACACTCGTAAGGGCGAGATCTTGCCGTTCGGGGGAACCACGACCGCCCGGCCAGTCCGGGACCCAGGGGCGTGGCCTGGGGTTGTTGTGATCTTGGCACGGCCCGCGTTCAATCAGGATCTCGACGACGATCAGGTCCGATGGGGCTGTCCCGTCACTGATCTCCAGGCGTCTTCAAGTAGTAATCTTCACGTGATGACAGCGGATCTTCCATCATAAGAGTGTGTTATTCCTGAGGTAATCTTCCTTCAAGAGACCATGGAGTTCGAATGATGTCGGTCAACACTGTCTATACGACCTCCGCCACGGCGAATGGTGGGCGGGATGGCAAGGCGCGCAGCGACGATGGGCGCTTGGAGGTGTCCCTCGACGTGCCCAAGGCCATGGGCGGCGATGATGGTCCGGGCACCAATCCCGAACAACTGTTCGCGGCGGGGTACGCCGCCTGCTTCCTCGGCGCGTTGAAGTTCGTCACGTCCCAGAAAAAGGGCGTGGCGTTGCCAGCCGACACCAGCACCAAGACCACCGTGGGCATCGGTCCACGCAGCGAGGGCGGCTTCGGTCTGACGATTGCCCTGGATATCACGCTGCCCGGGTTGGACCGGGCGGAGGCTCAGGCACTGATCGACGAAGCCCACCAGGTGTGCCCCTACAGCAATGCGACCCGGGGCAACATTGATGTCCAGTTGACCCTAATCTAAAGGCCCAAGCTCAAGGGCCGCCCGCAGTTCTCATTATGGCTTGGCGGCCTTTGATCTTTGAAGTCCGACCTCTCTCGTAGGGTGCGCTCGCGCCCCAGCCCGCCTTGCTCGCACGGTGGGCCGACTTTGGGTGTTGCCTTTTCCCGTTCGGGAAACGGCGATTTTGGGTGTTGCCGTTTCCCGTTCGGGAAACGGCGGGGGCGTAGCGCACCATCCCGCCGCGAGGCGGTGCGCCGACCGCCATGTCATGGCGGTCGAGCGCACCCTACGATCCACAATCAAAGCCATCGGCACGTGCCGCCGTTACTTTCAAAGGGGAGGGAGTCCGGGCACCGCGTCAAGCCACCGATCACACCCCTTCTGCCCGCCAAGCCTCGAGACGCCATAATGAGAACTGCTCAAGGGCCGCCCGCCGCTCTTGCGGCGGCCAGGCGCGAGATGACCCGCCGGCAGATCATTTGGTGTCGGTCGGTGGGTCAAGTCGTCTCGGCGCGGGGCCATTCGCGGTGCTTACAGGCACGCCTCGTACAGGCCCTTGAGGATGTCCGCGTCCAGCGGCACCGGGTTGCCGCCGCAACTCGGGTCCTCGGCGGCCATGGCGGCCATCTCGTCCAGGCGGGCGCCGTCCACGCCCATCTCGGTCAGGCTGTCGGGAATGCGCAGGGCGGCGCGCAGTCCGATGACGTAATCCAGGAAGCCGTCGAACCCCCCGGCGATGCCCAGGTAGGCGGCCAGGCGGTCGATCCTGTCCTCGATGGCCGGGCGGTTGAAGTGCAAGACCGCTGGCATGATGCAGGCATTGGTGGTGCCGTGGTGGGTGTCGTAGAGTGCCCCCACCGGATGCGCCAGCGCGTGGATGGCGCCCAGGCCCTTCTGGAAGGCCACGGCACCCATGCCCGAGGCGGCCATCATGTGGGCGCGGGCCTCGATGTCATTGCCGTCGCTGTGGGCGCGGGGCAGGGTGTCCTTGATCAGGCGCATGGCCTCCAGGGCGATGCCCTGGGACATGGGGTGATAGTGCGGCGAGCAGTAGGCCTCCAGGCTGTGGATGAAGGCGTCCATGCCGGTGCCGGCGGTCATGGCCGGCGGCAGCCCCACGGTCAGTTCCGGATCGCAGATGACGATGCCGGGCAGGATGCGCGGATGGAAGATGATCTTCTTGACGTGGGTCTCGCTGTTGGTGATCACGCCCGCGCGGCCGAATTCCGAGCCGGTGCCCGCCGTGGTGGGCACGGCGACGATGGGGGCGATGGCCTCGGCGTCGGCGCGGGTCCACCAGTCGCCGACGTCCTCGAAATCCCAGACCGGGCGGGTCTGGCCCTGCATGAAGGCGATCAGCTTGCCCAGGTCCAGGCCGGAGCCGCCGCCGAAGGCCACCACGCCGTCATGCCCGCCGGCCCTGTAGGCGGCCACGCCGGCCGCGAGGTTGGCCTCGGTGGGGTTCGGCTGTACGTCGCTGAACAGGGCGGCGCCTAGCCCCGCCTCCACGAGAACGCCCAGGGCCCGGGTGGTGATCGGCAGGCTGGCCAGGCCGGCGTCGGTGACCAGCAGAGGCCGGGTCATGCCGAGCGCGCCGCAGGCCTCGGACAGTTCGGTGACGCGGCCGGCGCCGAAGCGGATGGCGGTGGGATAGCTCCAGTTGGCGATCGGGCTCGTGGTGGGGCTCATGGGATCAAGCCTTCTTCTTCAGGTGATAGGACTTGGGGCGGGTCAGGTTCTGGAAGCCGATCACCGACAGCGCGCCGCCGCGTCCGGTGTCCTTGCAGCCGGTCCAGCACAGGGCCGGATCCAGATAGTCAGCGCGGTTCAGGAACACCGTCCCGGTCTCCAGGCGCGCCCCCAGGGCCTCGGCGCGGTCCGCGTCGGCGGTCCATAGCGAGGCGGTCAGGCCATAGGGGCTGTCGTTCATCAGCGACAGGGCCTCCTCGTCGTCCTTGACCGCCATGATGCCGACCACGGGGCCGAAGCTTTCCTCGCGCATCACCCGCATGGCGTGGGTGACCTCGGTGAGGATCTGCGGGGCCAGGTAGGCGCCGCCATCGTCGGCCGGGAACAGGGCCGGGTCGACGCGGGGCGTGGCGCCGGCGGCGACGGCCTCGGCGATCTGGTCGCGGACCACCTGGGCGAAACGGGCGCTGGCCATGGGGCCAAGGGTGGTGTTCGGGTCCAGGGGGTTGCCGAGCCTCAGCTTCGAGACCTCGGCGACGGATTTCTCGACGAAGGCGTCATAGAGGGACTCGACCACGTAGACCCGCTCGATGCCGCAGCAGCATTGGCCGCTGTTGTACATCGCCGCGTCCATCAGGGTGGCCACGGCGGCGTCGAGATCGGCGTCGTCCATCACATAACCGGGGTCCTTGCCGCCCAGCTCCAGGCCCAGGGCGGCGAAGGTGCCGGCGGCGGCGCGCTCGATGGTCCGGCCGCCGGCCACCGAGCCGGTGAAGTTGACGACGTCGAAGGCGCGCCCGCCCAGCAGGGTTTCGGTGGTGGCGTGGTCCAGGACGACGGACTGCATGACGTCGGCGGGCACCCCGGCCTCGTGGAAGGCGCGGGCCATGCGCTCACCCACCAGCAGGGTCTGGGTGGCGTGCTTCAGGACCACCGTGTTGCCGGCCATCAGCGCCGGGGCGATGGTGTTGATGGCCGTCATGTACGGGTAGTTCCAGGGCGCGATGACGAACGCCACGCCATGCGGCTCGCGCTTCAGCACCCGGCGGAACGTGGCGCCGTCCTCGATCACCAGCGGTGCCAGGGTCTCGGCGGCGATGGCGGCCATGTAGTCGGCGCGCTCCTTGACGCCGCCGAACTCCCCGCCGAAGCGCACCGGCCGGCCCATCATCCAGGCCAGTTCGGGAACGATCTCCTCGCCCATGGCGCCCAGGCGTTCCACGC
>JANQGN010000322.1 GCA_028277295.1 Rhodospira sp. | reverse complement strand
CAGCATGACCGCCAGGTCGCGGCCCTCGCGCACGGTGCGGAACCGGAAACGCCCCTCGTGCATCAGGCCCATGCCCTGGGTGCGCTGGTCCACATCGCGCTGAAGGCTGCGATAGCGCGCGTAATCAGCGACCGCCGAGGCGGTCACGGACAGTAGCACGGCGGGCTCGAAGGGCTTGGTCAGGTAGTAGTAGACCCCGGCCTTGATGCCCTCGATGATTTCCTGCTGGCTGTCGGCGGCCGTTTGCATGATCACCGGCAGGGCCTGCAAGGTTGGTGATGCCTTGATGCGCGCCAGCACCTCCATGCCATCCATGTTCGGCATACGCCGGTCCAGCAGCACCACGTCGAAGCCCTGACCCTCCCGGGACAGGATGTCCCACCCCTCGACACCGTCATGGGCCACCATGGTTTCGTAGCCCATGGCCTCCAGCTGACCGACCAGAAGGCGGCGGTTGAGGGCATTGTCCTCGACGATCAAAGCGCGGGTGGCAGTCATTGGGAACGGTATCCCTGAACGACCATCGGGCCGCGATGCAGGCCAGATAGCCGGATGGCCCGGCCACGGACGGTGCCGGCGCTCTCGGCGAAGGGATGACCCCTGGCCAGCCCCTGTTGCCGGGTCTGGCCTGTCTGCCCTCGCCCCGGTTGGATGGGCCAGGCCCGCGCCCGCGACGACCACCATCGATCCTCGGCGCGCGGCCCGGACCACCCCAGAGAGGGAGCCGATCCCACCACGGGACCCGCCGGCGGACCGGCCCCCTCGGCGGCGATCGATCAGACCGCGTTGCGGATGCTGAACAAGGTGTCGAATCGAGCCAGTTCCAGGATCTCCCGCACCGATCCCCTCGGGCTGGCCAGAACCACCTGGGCCCGCGCCTTCTCGGCCTGCTCACGCAAGGTCAGCAGCAGACCCAGGCCAGCCGAATCCATGTATTTGAGGTCACTGAAGTCCACCTCGATGGTGCGCGCCCCGGACGACACAACCTGGCTGACCACCCGTTCGAACACCGCCCGGTCGGAGTCGACCAGCTGGTCTGACAGGGCGAGAACGGTTTTGTCGAGTTCGTTCCTGATTTCGTGCTTCACCGATCCATCTCCTTGGTCCTTGGCGCTTGTCCCAACGACCGCCAATCCATGGCCGTTGGTCTGGCCGTGGCCGGCACGCCGCCCCATCCGACCGCCCCCAGACTCTCCTCCCCAAGGGACCAGGCGGGATTGGGTCGGGTGAGGCAGCGGGCCGAAGCGAAGCGAACGAGCCACGCTCATCCGCCATTGGTATTTAGTCCATGGCACAGTGTTCCATGCGGCGAACCTCGCCGGCCCGCCCCTGACCGCTCAGCCCCGCTTTCTCACGAAGGCTTCGAAAGCTCGCACCTCGGCCTCGCTCGTGTCCAGTCGGATATGCGTCGCCGCGTTCGTCCGGGCGACGATCACACCCATGAGGCGTCCCGGGCCCGGGAAATCCGTCCTGACGGTTTGGCTTCCCTTGCGCCGCCGGATCGGTTCCCGGGCATCGACACCGCTGAACGTCGCTGGACGCCACGTGTTGGCGCGGGCCCTGCGTTTCCAAGGCTCCCGCTTAGAGCCCGTCCGGAAAGTCTCGAGAGACACAGTATGCAGTGTGCCCGCGCCCGACTCGCATGCTGTATGTGGTGCTTTGCAACGCTTTCCGGACAGACACTTAGAGCATGTTGACACGCACGTCTCGATCACGGTTCCGACGAAAGACACCCTAAGGGCGCCGACGTGCCGCTTGACCGCCAACAATGTCGCGGATCTCATCATCCAGGTCGTGCCCGAATATCTTCATGGGGGACTGAAGCAGAGATACCGTGTCAGAATATGTTGCCTCATCAGGTCTATCTGATAGCGCGAGAATTTTCACACCAGCCTCTTTGAAAGCCAGACCAATATCCCGCATTACCTTGTTTATTGTTATTGCTTGTGAAATATCGGGATCCGAGGTTCTTCGCAACGCGGCCTCAAGTTCCTTGGCCCTGAAGTTTTTGAACGGCGCAGGCTTATTGTCTCTGATATTTGCCCACAACACGTTAACCATTTTAGTCGCGCGGTCATGATTGATGCCATATTTGGCGCAGAAGTC
>JANQGN010000170.1 GCA_028277295.1 Rhodospira sp. | reverse complement strand
GGAGGTCATCCGCCGCGCCGCCAACGCCTTCTTCAACATGGTGTTCCGCGACGGCTTCTTTCATGCCGACATGCACCCCGGCAACCTGTTCGTCGAGCCTGACGGAACCGTTGTGGCCGTGGACTTCGGCATCATGGGGCGGATCGATCAGGCCACCCGGCGCACCCTGGGGCAGATGCTGCTGGGCTTCCTGACCGCCGACTACCGGCGCGTGGCCGAGGCCCATTTCGTGGCCGGCTGGGTGCCCGCCGACCAGTCGGTGGAGGCCTTCACCCAGGCCAGCCGCTCCATCGCCGAACCCATCATGGGCAAGCCCCTGGCCGAGATCTCCATCGCCCGCCTGCTGGCGCAGTTGTTCCAGGTGACCGAGACCTTCCAGATGGAGGCACAGCCGTCGCTGCTCATGCTGCAGAAGAGCATGCTGGTCACCGAGGGCGTGGGCCGGCGCGTGGCGCCCACGGTCAACATGTGGGAGCTGGCCCAGCCGCTCATCGAAAGCTGGATGACCGACACCATGGGGCCCATGGGCCGCCTGCGCGAGGGCATGGATACCCTGCAAGGGGCCGCCGAGCGGATTCCGCGCATCCTGGCCCATGCCGACCGCGCCGCGACTCTGTTGAGCGACGATGGCTTGCGCCTGCATCCGGATACGCTCAAGGCCATGCGTCCCAAGCGCACGAATGCCGTGTTGATGATCCTGCCGTGGATGCTCGTGGCGGTGCTGGGGACGCTGCTGGCGGTTCAACTGTCGGTCGGGTGGTGACGGAGACACGGGCGACGCCGGTTCCCGGCGACCCGGCCGACGATCCGGGTCTCGGTCTTTATGTGCATTGGCCCTGGTGCCTGTCCAAGTGCCCGTATTGCGACTTCAACAGCCATGTTTTGTCTTTCGCCTCCGGTCCCGGCGCGCCGGACCCTGAGGCGCCACCGCCGCGCGGCGCCGAGGCGATCGCGCCGGCCGCCTCCCGACCGGGGGGCGGGGGGCGCTCTCCTCCGGATCCTGGTGTGTGGTCCCGCGCCTACACGCGGGAACTCGCCACGCTTGCCGATGGGCTGCCTCGCCGGCCCCTGGCCAGTGTGTTTTTCGGGGGCGGCACGCCATCGCTGATGGATCCGTCCACCGTGGGCGCGGTGCTGGAGGCCGCCGCCCGCCTGTTCCCCGTGGCGGCCGACCTGGAGGTCACGTTGGAGGCCAATCCGGGCGCCGTGGACCAGGCGCGGTTCGCCGGGTTCCGCGCCGCCGGCGTGACCCGCCTGTCGCTGGGGGTGCAGGCGCTGGACGACGACGCGCTGGCCTTTCTGGGGCGCCGCCACGGCCGCGCCGAGGCCCTCGCGGCCGTGGACCAGGCGCAACGCGCCTTTCCCCGGGTGTCCCTCGATCTGATCTACGCCCTGCCCGGGCAGGCCCCGGACGCCTGGGCGGCGGCGCTGGGCGAGGCCCTGGCGCTGGGGACCGAGCATCTGTCGCTCTACCAGTTGACCATCGAGCGCGGCACCGCCTTCTTCGGCCGCGCGCGGGCGGGGCTGCTGTCCCTGCCCGACGAGGCGACCCGCGAGGAATGGGGCGCGGCCCTGTTCGAGATCACGCAGGACCTGACCGCCGCCGCCGGACGGCCCGCCTACGAGGTGTCAAACCACGCCCGACCGGGCGCCGAGTGCCGCCATAACCTGGACATCTGGCGGGGTGGTGACTACCTGGGCATCGGCCCGGGGGCTCACGGGCGCCTGGCGGGCGCGGCCACCCGGTGCGGGGCCCACCCCGGGGCCTGGCTGGACCGGGTGCGGCGCGATGGGCACGGGGTGGCGGCGCGGGAGGACCTGTCTCGGGAAGACCGCGCCGTCGAACGGGTGCTGATGGGCCTGCGCCTGACCGAGGGCGTGGACGCGGCGCGCTTCAGGCGCGTGTCCGGCATGGCTCTGACCGAGGTCGTGGACCGTGCCGCCTTGACCGATCTGATCGGCCTGGGCCTGGTGACCTGGGATAGCCGCCGCCTGGCGACAACGCCCGCCGGGCGCCTCTGCCTGAACGCGGTAACCGGGCGGTTGTTGGGGTAAGGCGCGTCCCCTATCGCTTCAGGTCGGCGGCGATCTGGATCATTTCGTCGCTGCTGCGATAGACCGTGGCTGATGACGAATAGGCCTTCTGGGTGGTGATCATGGTGGTGAACTCGTGGGCGATGTCCACGGTCGACCCCTCCAGGGAGCCCGGAATGATCGTCGTCCGCCCAAGGGTGCCGTCCACGGCATAGATGTCAGGTACCCCGGCGTCGACGTCATAGGTGAACATGGTCGATCCCGCGTCCACCAGGTTCTGCGGCGCCGGGAAATCGGCGACCGCCAACTGCGACAGGACGCGCGCCTCGCCATTGCTGTACTGCGCCAGCAAGCGGCCGAAGGCGTCGAACGTGACCCCCGCGAGGTTGCCTTCAGGGAAGCCGTTGCTCTCCTGGTAGTGTTCCTGGAAGCCTGTGTCGCCGTACTGCGTCATGCCCGACAGATCAAGGGTGACGGCGGTGTTGGTGCCGTCGGCGAAGGGTATGGTCAGCGCGACGTCCTCGGCGGGGGCGGTGACCTGCCCAAGCCCGTCGAAGGTCACGGTGGTGGTGTCGGCCAGCGCGGTGGTGGTGCCGTCGGGGGCGCGCACACTGTAGCCCACCGTCCAGGTGTTGCTGCCCAGGGCGCCAGGGGTCCAGGTCATCACCAGGGCATAGGGATCGTTTTCCCCGTTGGCGTCGGGGTTGGACCACACACGGGTTTCGAAGGTGTGTCCACCGGTGGCGTTGGCGTCCACGTTGGCGGCATAGGTGATCTCCGTGGTCGGTTCGCCCGGCAGGCCCTCCACGTTGTTGATCTGGATGGGGGCCAGCGGCTGGGTGGTGTCCACCACGCCGTCGGCGTCGGCGCCCCAGCCCATGAAAAACTGACCGTCCAGGGTGGTGAGGTAGGCGTTGCCGTCCTCGGCCACGCGCGAGCTGGTGGCGCCATTGCGGGTGAAATGCTGGGTGCCCGTGCCGTCGAAGGCGGGGTTGGTGATGAAATAGCCCTGGCCGTTGATGGCCACGTCGAGATCGCGGCCCGTGGACTGGATAACACCCTGCGCGTCGGTGTGGCGCACATCCACGGCGCCGACGGTCAGGAACGCCCCGTTGGTGGTGACGTGGTTGATCGAATCCTGAAGGTGCGCGTCAAAGCTCTTGTAGCCGGTGGTGTTCACGTTGGCCACGTTGCCGCTGATGCGCTCCATCACGTGGGATTGCGTCATCATCGCCTGGGACGAGGTATGCAGGGAGGCGAACACGCTCATGTCGGGGCTCCGGACGGACTCGAGACGGACCACACCACCCGAGGCGGAAGCACGCGGCGTGCCAGGGCGGGACGGCGTCTGGCGGGTGCGCGATCAAGGGGTTGGCGGCGCTCCTGGCGGTCCCGGCTAGGCCGTGCCCGGCACATGTTGCCGGGTCTTCGGACGGAACGGCGGAGTTTGCCGCGCGGCGCGCCGATCATGGGCTCGGCGCGCGCGCGAGCGTGGGGAAGGCGGCCCGGACCCGGTCCTCCGCCGCTGCCTCGCGCGCTGTCCAGTCGCATCCCTGGATCACCGCCATGGGCGCGCCCACCCGCGCCGCCGCGTCCTGGCAGGTTTCGAAGAACCATTGGCGCACGGCCGCGTCACCGCTGTAACGGGTGCCGTCATCGATCCAGTCGACCTCAGGGGACAGCACCAGATACAGATCGGCCGGGTCCATGGCGGCGATGAGCGCCGCGAGCGCGGGCGGTTCGGCACCGGTCAGGAAGCGCGCCCAAGCGGCGGTTTGCAGGGGGTCGGTGTCCTCGATGACGATGGGCGCGGCGTGGGGCGTCAGCGCCCGGCGCATGGCCAGGTGGGTCTCGGCCAGGGCGACGAAATCCGCGCCGGTCCAGCCGGCGCCCTGGCGATAGTGCCGATCGTAGGTGCGGCCGTACTCCAGCACGACGCGGGTTCGGAAGCGCCGCGCCAGGGCCTCGGACAGGCGGGTCTTGCCGCTGCTTTCCGGCCCCAGCACGCAGACCCGCTTTTGGTAGTAGGGCCGCACCGGGGCCGGCACCTGGTTCCAATGGGCCGCGGGGTCGGCGCGGATGGCCCGCCCCGACACCGGGAAGACGGCGCGGTCCGGGTCCACCAGCACCGGCTCGGCGCCCAGCTCGGCCGCCAGCCTGAAGACGTAGGGGTCGGAGCCGAACACCTGGTCAATGGGCTCCGGGTGGTGCTCGGTGATGGCGGCGCGCCAGATGGCCCAGAAGTCGGGATGCTCGGCCGGCTCCTGCGGAATGTCGCGATGCATGGGCACGACCCGGCAGTGGGGGAGCAGCCGTCGCATCCAGTCGGTCCGCAGGGGGCCGGGAATGGGCTCGGCATCGTGGGAGCAGACCAGGACCGTCATCACGTCCACGCGCCGGGCGCCGGTGTCACACAGGAACACATGACCCGCGTGCGGCGGCAGGAACTTGCCCAGAACGAAGCCGTGGCGGCGCCTCGGGGGGTGGGTCACGCGGGCGCCTCCATGGACGCCTCCTGACGGCGCCAGGCCCGCCACCAGGCGACCAGTCCGGTGGTGGCCAGCACCAGGAACACCGCGTAAAGCGCGGCGGTGGGCTCAAGGCCCTTGATCCAGAACAGGGCGATGGCCAGCAGGTCCACGGTGATCCACAGCACCCAGCTTTCCAGGCGCCGGCGCGACATCAGGAACTGGGCAAGGACGCTGAGAATGGCGATGCTGGCATCCCAGTAGGGATAATCGGCGTCGGTGAGCTGGTCCATGACGGTGCCGAGCGTCGCCACACCGGCGACGGCAATGGCCGCGTACAGGGGATAGCTGCGGGCCTGGAGGCGCTCGACCAGGATCAGGCCGTCGGTATCGCGGCCACGCAGCCAGTACCACCAGCCATAGATCTGGATGGCCAGGAAATAAACCTGCAAGAGGGCATCGCTGTAGAGCTTGTAATCATAGAATATCTTAGCGTACAGAATGACCATCAGGATCCCGAACGGATAGTTCCAGATGGTGCGGCGGATGATCAACGTCACGTTGATCAGGCCCAGGGCCACCGCCGTCATTTCAATGGGCCGGGATCCGACCATACCCAGCAGGAAGTCTAGCATTGCCGGCCCCTTGGATTTTGCCTGCCTGAGAGCCCGTCCGGAAAGTCTCGAAAACCGCAGTATATTGTGCCTCTGCGCCCGAATGGTACCGTATGTAGCGCCTTTCAGGGCTTTCCGGACAGACACTGTGTATCAACGCTAGCGGTGTTCCTGGTGGCCTTCAAGCGTCGGCCGTGAGCACCGTGGCCTGGCGAACCGGTCATGGGAGGGCTATGGTCCGCGAACCCCGAGGGCGGACCGCGGCGGGGACATCGTGGAGACAGTGGGACAGCGACCGTGAAACTCTATGCCGAGCTTGCCGACTGGTGGCCCTTGTTGTCACCCCCCGAGGACTATGCGAAGGAAGCCGAGACCATCGCCGGTCTGCTCGCGCCATCGCCCGGCCCGGAGCCGCCGCGCCTGCTTGACCTGGGCAGCGGCGGCGGGCACCTGGCGTCGCACCTGAAGGCGCGGTTCACCATGGTCCTGGCCGACCTGTCGCCGCCGATGCTGGACCTCAGCCGCCGGCTCAACCCCGACTGTCGTCACGTCGAGGGCGATATGCGCGCGTTGCGGTTGAACGAGACGTTTGATGCGGTCCTGATCTTCGACGCCGTGTCGCATCTCGACACGATGGCGGATCTGGAGGCCGCCCTCGCCACCGCGCACGCCCATTTGCGACCCGGCGGGGTGGCCATCTTCTGCCCTGACGCAACGACGGAGACCTTCCAGCCGGACGTGTCGACGGGCGGGACGGATGGCGTCGGCCGCGCCATGCGCTACATGGAGTGGACGCGCCTCGCGGCCGATGGATCGGCCACCGAGACGGATTTCGTCTATCTGCTGCGGGAGGGCGACGGCCCCACCCGGTTTGAGGGTGATCACGTCCGCCTGGGGTTGTTCTCGCGATCCCAGTGGGGCGCGGCGATCGCGCGGGCCGGCTTCGAGACCGTGGATCGGCAACCGGTCTCCGACCGCGACGTCTTCGTGGCCCGTGTCGCGGAGACCCCGGCGTGATCCGACGATCTGGATAGACTGATGAAGGCCGGAGCCGGCACCGTCGGCGTGTCGCGTGGATGCGAGCCCGACGTCCTGGTGGCCGGCGGCGGGCTGGCGGCTCTGTGCGCGGCCATCGCCGCCCGGCGGGCGGGGGCGTCGGTGTGGCTGCTGGATCAGGCGCCGGAGACCCTGCGCGGCGGAAACACGCGCCACGCCCGCAACATGCGGGTGGCCCATGAGGCGCCCACGCCGCTGGTCGCCGACACCTATGACACGGCCGCGTTCCTGGCCGACCTGCGCCGCGCCGGGGGCGTCATGCTCGACGAGGCCCTGGCGGCGCCGCTGGTGGCCGGGTCCACATCCCTGCCGGCCTGGCTGGCGGCCCAGGGCGTGGCTTTCCAGCCCCGTGCCGGCGGCATGCTGCCCTACTCGCGGCGCACCGTGTTCCTGCTGGGCGGCGGCACGGCCATGGTCAACGCGCTGTATGCCACGGCGGCGGCCCTGGGGGTGCGGGTTTGTCATGGGGTGACGGTGGAGGCCGTCGCGCCCGGTGGCGGCGCCGTGATCCGCGAGGGCGACGCCGCGCGGCGGGTGTCTTCCGGCGCCGTCGTGGTGGCCACGGGCGGCTTCCAGGCCAACCGGGCCTGGCTGCGCCAGGCTTTCGGGCCAGCCGCCGAGGGCTTCGTGAACCGGGGCACGCCCCATGCGGACGGGCGGCTGTTGCGGGCGCTGCTGGACCAGGGCGCGGCGCCCGTGGGGGACCCGGCGCATGGTCACCTGGTGGCCGTGGATGCGCGATCCCCGGCCGACGACGGCGGCATTGTCACCCGCGCCGAGGGCATGACCGAGGGCCTGGTTGTGGATCGGGATGGCCGGCCGCTGCGGGATCCAGCGGCGGAAAGGGGCTCGCCGCGCTACGCCAACTGGGGGCGCCTGGTGGCCGGGGCTCCGGGCCAGATCGCCCATGTGATCCTGGACGCGTCGGGGGTGGCGCGTCTTGGCCTCCGGGTGTATCCCCCGGAACCAGCGCCGGATACCGCCGCGCTGGCGGCCGCGCTGGAGCTGGACGCGAGCGACCTGGCCGCGACCCTGGTTCGCCATGGTCCCAGCGGCGGCCCGCCCTGGTTCACGCTGTCCATCCGCCCCGGTCTGACCTTCACCGGCCTGGGCGTCCGCGTGGACGACCGCGCCCGGGTGATGGACCGGAGGGGACGGCCCTGGCCGGGCGTGTTCGCCGCCGGCATGATCATGGCGCCGGCCTTGTTGGGCGGGCGCTACCTGTCGGGCACGGCCCTGACCCTGAGTGCCGTGTTCGGCCGCCTGGCCGGAGAGGAGGCCGCGCGCCATGCCCTTGGGGGAGCGTGACGATCGGGACGACCGCGCCCTGCTGGACGAGGCGCGGCGGCAGATGACCGTCTGTGTGGTCTGCAAGTACTGCAACGGCTACTGCCCGGTGTTTCGCGCCGCCGATGGGCGCCCCGCCCTGACCGACGCCGACCTCTTGTATCTGGCCAATCTGTGCCACGACTGCCGGAGTTGCTGGCATGCCTGCCAGTACCGTCCGCCCCATGCCTTCGCCGTCGCCCTGCCGGCCGTGCTGGCGCGCGTGCGGGCCTTGTCCTGGCGGCGGATGGTCTTGCCATCATGGTTGGCGCCGCGTCATCGCGAGCCCTCATCGAAGGATGAGGGCGAAGCAATCCAGAGTACGGTGCACGGTCCTCTGGCCCGGATTGCTTCGTCGCTCACGCTCCTCGCCATGACTTGTTTGCCAGCGGTGACGACACGGCCGGGACACCGAAGAACGGCTCTCCTCGCCCTGGCGTGCACGCTGCTGGTGCCGCTGGTGACGCTCGCGGTGGTGCCCTCGGCGGTGCTGTTCGCGCCTCACCATGGCCCCGGCGCCTTCCATGCGGTGATTCCGCGCGGGCCGATGGTCTGGGGGGCGGCATTGGCGCTGCTGGTGCCGCTGGCCTGGGTGGGCGTGGCCATGACGCGCTTCTGGTGGGTCATCGGCGGTGGATCCCCTGGCCAGATCCTGCGGGCGCTGCCCGAGGCCCTGGGCGACGTGCTGGCGTTGCGTCACCTGGACGGCGGCGGGCTCGGCTGCAACGACGTGGACGGCCGCTTCTCGCCCTGGCGGCGGCGGATGCATCACCTCATCCTGTATGGATTCCTGTTGACCGTCGCGGCCACGCTGTCGGCGGCTATCTCGCACCATCTGTTGGGAATGAGGGCACCCTATCCCTGGCTCAGCGCGCCGGTGTTGCTGGGCACGGCCGGAGGGGTATCGCTGTTGGCGGGCGTGGCTGGCATGACCGTCGTGCGCGCGCGGGCCGACCCGGCGCCCCAGGCCCCGGAGACCCGCGCCGACGGCGCCCTTCTGCTGGCCCTTCTGGCGGCGACGGCGGCGAGCGGCCTGGCGCTGCTGGGCTTGCGCGAGACCGCCGCCATGGGGATGCTGCTGGCCCTTCACCTGGGAACGGTGCTGGCCCTGTTCGTCACCCTGCCGTTCGGCCGCCTGATGCACGCGCCGTTCCGCGCGCTGGCCATCCTGCGCGCGGCGATCGAACGGCGCGGGTGATCCACCGTCCCACTACCCCCGCACACACCGCGCCGCGTTCAGGATCCGTGTGGCGTCCCGCTGGCCGCCACGCGGGCCGAAGCGGCTCGGGTCGCCGGCCTTGGGGTCGGAGCGCTGGGCGCCCGCCCCATGCACGTCCACGCCCTCGGTCGAGGTACACCGGCCGAAGCAGACGTAGGTCGCGAACCGTGGGTCATCGCCGTGGGTGGTGGCACTCCAGAACCAGGCGGCCGGGTCCCGCTGCACGAAGACGCGGGTGTCGATGGCCGGCTGCGGACGGCTGTAGTCGACGATCGACTGCAACTCCTTGACATTGGGCAGTCGCCAGTCGCCGTGCCCGGCCAGTGTCAGGCCCTGGCAATAGGCCAGCGCGTCCTTCCAGGGGCGCGCGCGGCCGTCATCGGACCGCTGCCAGGTCAGGCCGGACAGGCCATCGAACACCGTGCCATCGCCGGTGTCACGGAACTGGTTGGTGCCCCATTCCGGGCCAGCGACACAGCGCACGAACAGGGCCATGGGTCCCCGAACGGGCGCCTGCTTGATGCGGCCATCCAGAAAATTGAAGAAGAAGGCCGACTCGACCCCGGGCCGGTCCCAGTGGTCGCCTTGGTAGAGGGTGCTGGACCACGTCTGCCCCATCATGTCCGGATGGTGGCTGGGGACGCGGTCATTCTCCATGGCGCGGGCGGAGGGCGGCGCGATGTCGAAGAACCGCGCGTCGAGGAAGGGCCGCTGGCCGGTGACGCCCTGCCAGTGGGAGATGGAGAACAGCTCCTTGATGCTCGGCAAGCGCCAGTCTCCGCGCCCGCCCAGCCGCAGGGACGCGCAGGTGAGTTGGGCCTGGGTGAAGGTCAGGCGGCGGCCGTCGTGCCCCTGTTGCCACAGCAGGCCGGTCGTTGGGTCACTGACGGTGCCATCGCCGTTGTCACGGAGGTCGGCGGACCGGCTGGCGTAATGGGCGTCCTGGCCATGAAAGGCCGCGCCCTCGGCCGGACAGCGGATGGGGCCGCTGTCGTCGAAGCAGGTGATCTGCCCGGTGTCGCTCAGGCGGTTGGACAGCGGAACGGCGCCGGTGTGGACGCCGGCCGGGGTGTACCCGCGCGGCTGGCGATAGGCGCCCTGACCCTGGCCCTGCCCGCGTGGGCCGGACGCAAAGGCTTCGGTGGGTGGGCGCGTTCCCTGTCCCCGCGCGCCGGCCCCGGGCGGGCCACGGTGGCCTTCGGGAGCACAGACCAGGCCACCGGGCGGAGGTTCGAAACAATGCCCCTCCAGGGTGCCGCGCGGCGTTTCGAAGGAACACGGATCGTCGGCCGCTCGACCCCGGCAGGCGTCCAGGGCTTCTTGTGGGGGGCCGCCACGGGGCACGCCGACCGACTGGGCGCCGACCGACTGGGCGGCGGCCTGAGGGACGGCGGGCGGGACCAGCGTCCCGGCGGTCAGCAGGCCGGCGATCGCCAGGGCTCCCAGGGACGGGGGAGACGGGTTCATCATCGTGACTCCGAAGCGGCGCGCCGAGCGGGCGCGCCGGTGTGGTCCCACCCGAGGCTTACCCTGACGGGGCAAAGGGGCATGGGCATGGCGAACGCCCCGTCATCGTGCCATGGTGCCGCCCCATTGTCCGGTTCATCCCTGGAGATCCGATGACCGACCGCGCGCCCGTTCTGATCCTTGGCGGTACCACCGAGGGCTACGCCCTGGCGGAGGCCGTGGAGGCCCATCCCCGCTGGCGGCCGGTGTCCTCGCTGGCCGGGCGGACTGGGCGGCCGCGCCCGCCGGCTGGAGAGATGCGGGTGGGCGGTTTCGGCGGTCCCGACGGGCTGGCGCGCTATCTGACGGATGCGGGGATCGCGGCGGTGATCGACGCCACCCATCCCTTCGCCGCGCGCATGGGCTGGAACGCGGCCGAGGGCTGTGCCGCCGCCGGGGTGCCGCTGCTGCGGCTGGAGCGGCCCGCCTGGCGACCGGTCGAGGGCGATCAGTGGGTGATGGTGCCGGACTGGGAGCACGCCGTGGTGGCGCTGCGGGACGCGGGCGCGCGCCGCGTGCTGCTGGCCCTGGGGCGGCAGGACCTGGCGCCCTTCGCCGCGCTACCCGAGGCGTGGTTTCTGATCCGCTCGGTGGAGGCGCCGGAGCCCATGCCGCCCTTCGCCGCCGCCGAGGTTCTGCTCGCGCGCGGTCCCTTCACCCTGGCGGACGAAACCACGCTGCTGCGCGGCCGGGCCATCGACGCCCTTGTCTGCAAGAACAGCGGCGGCACGGCCACCGACGCCAAGCTGGCGGCGGCCCGGGCGCTGGGGGTGCGGGTGGTGATGCGCGACCGCCCGCCCCGGCCG
>JANQGN010000041.1 GCA_028277295.1 Rhodospira sp. | reverse complement strand
CGCGTCGCCGTAGAGTGTTGAACCGCGTCCATCTGAAGGATGGACGCGGGGGCTCGCTCGGGATGAGGTTATCTTAAATATAGTAACTTCATCCTGAGCGCCTGAAAGGTGCGAAGGATCTCCAACAACGTGCGGACCGTTGCCCGCGTTAACCCGAGCCCGCTGCCTTGCGCGGCGCACCCCACCCCTTGCCCGGGCCATCGACCGGAGCTATGGTGCGCCCGCCATGATCGAAGCGCCCTATCAACACCGCCACCTCCTTGGAATCCAGGGGTTGCATCCTCCGGAAATCCAGCATCTTTTGGACTTGGCGGACGGTCATGTCGATCAGTGCCGCGGTCTCGACAAGGCCAGCGACACCATGGCCGGGCGGACGGTCATCAACCTGTTCTTCGAGAACTCCACCCGCACCCGCACCTCCTTCGAGTTGGCGGCCAAGCGCCAGGGCGCCGAGGTCATCAACATGCAGGTGTCCACCAGTTCCGTGGCCAAGGGCGAGACCCTCATCGACACGGCGGTCACGCTCAACGCCATGCATCCCGACGTACTGGTGGTGCGCCATCCGGAATCGGGCGCTGTCAAGCTGCTGGCCGAGAAGGTCAACTGCGCCGTGGTCAACGGCGGCGACGGCAGCCATGAGCATCCCACCCAGGCGCTCCTGGACGCGCTCACCATCCGCCGCCGCCGGGGCCGCCTGGATGGTCTGCGGGTGGCCATCTGCGGCGACATCCTGCACAGCCGGGTGGCGCGCTCCAACATCATCCTGCTGACCACCATGGGCACCCAGGTGCGGTTGATTGGCCCACGCACGCTGGTGCCGGAATCCTTCGCCGCCATGGGCGTCGAGGTGTTCACCAACATGAAGGACGGCCTGACCGACTGCGACATTGTCATGATGCTGCGGCTGCAGACGGAACGCATGCGGGGCAATTTCATCCCCTCGGTGCGCGAGTACTTCCGCTTCTACGGTCTGGACCGCGACAAGCTGGCCTGTGCCAAGCCAGACGCGCTGATTATGCATCCTGGCCCCATGAACCGGGGTGTGGAGATCGATTCCGACGTGGCCGACGACTTCGAGCGGAGCGTCATTCGGGAACAGGTGGAGATGGGCGTGGCCGTGCGCATGGCGGTGCTCGACCTGCTGGCCCGGAACCTTGACGAGCAACGCCGCAACCAGCCCTTCGCCGGGCCTGGAGGCGCCTGATGGCCATCGACACGCCCGGCCGCGTCGCCTATGTCAACGCCCGCCTGCTCGACCCGGCCACGGGTCTGGATGCCTCGGGCGGCCTGCTCACCGAGGGCGAGCACATTGTCCACCTGGCCCCCGGCCTGTTCCAGGACGGCGCCCCCGTTGGCGCCCAGGTGGTGGACTGTGGCGGCGCCTGCCTGGCCCCGGGGCTGGTGGACATGCGCGCCCAGTTGCGCGAGCCCGGCCAGGAGCACAAGGAAAGCTTCAAGAGCGCCGGCCGCGCCGCCGCCGCCGGGGGCGTCACCTCCATGGTCGGCCTGCCCAACACCAACCCGGTGATCGACGACGAGGCGGCGGTGGAGTTCGTCGCCCGCCGCGCCCGCCTGATCGGCCTGGTCAAGGTCTTCACCTACGCGGCCGCCACCAAGGGGCTGGAGGGGCGCGAGTTGGCCGAGATCGGCCTGGTGCGCCAGGCCGGCGCCCTGGCTTTCACCGACGGCATCAAGGCCGTCGCCGACGCCCAGGTCATGCGCCGGCTGCTGGCCTATGCCGCCAGCCATGACCTTCTGGTGATCCAGCATCCCGAGGAACCCAGCCTGGGGGCCAGCGGCGCCATGAACGCCGGCGAGATGGCCACGCGCCTGGGGCTGTCCGGGATTCCGCGCGAGGCGGAGATCATCATGCTGGAGCGCGACATGCGCCTGGTAGCCATGACCGGCGCCCGCTACCACGCCGCCCATGTCAGCACCGCCGAGGGCGTGGACATCGTCCGCCAAGCCAAGGCCCGCGGCCTGCGGGTGACCTGCGATACCGCGCCCTTTTACTTCGCGCTCAACGAACTGGAGGTGGGTGACTACCGCACGTTCGCGAAACTGGCCCCACCCCTGCGCGCCGAGTCCGACCGCCAGGCGGTGATCGCCGGCATCGTCGACGGCACCGTGGATGCCCTCGCCTCCGACCACTGCCCCCAGGACGCCGACACCAAACGCCTGCCCTTCAACCTGGCGGCCTTCGGCGGCATCGGCCTGGAAACGCTGTTGCCGGTGACGCTGTCGTTGGTCCATGGCGGGCATCTGCCGCTGCTGGAGGCGCTGGATCGGGTGACGCGCGCGCCCGCCGACCTGCTGGGCCTGGAGGCCGGCCGCCTGCGCACCGGCGCACCCGCCGACCTGGTGATCTTCGATCCCGACCGGCCGTGGAAGGTGGTGGCCGACACCATGCGCTCCAAGGCCAAGAACACGCCGTTCGATGGGCATCTGGTCCAGGGCCGGGTGATCCGCACCGTGGTGGACGGACGCGCGGTATTTCCCGAGGGGGACGGGTGACGGCGAACGCCGGAGGGCGGACGTGATCCGGGCGGCCTGATGCGTGGCCGCCGCCCGCCTGTCCCCTGAGGTCCGTCTTATGTCCACCGAGTCCAGGAGGCCCCGTCATGGCCGATCTGCCGCTGGCCCTTCTGCTGGCCGCCCTGGGCGGCTATCTGCTCGGCGCCATTCCCTTTGGCCTGGTGCTGACCCGCCTGGCGGGCCTGGGCGATATCCGCGCCATCGGCTCCGGCAACATCGGCGCCACCAATGTGTTGCGCACCGGCCGCAAGGATCTGGCGCTGGCCACCCTGCTGATGGATTCCGGCAAGGGGGCCATCGCCGCCCTGGGGGTCCAGACCCTGGCGGGATGGCTTGGGACCGGGTGGGGCGCCGTCGACCCGGCGGTTCCGGTGGCCGCCGGGGTCGCGGCCGTGATCGGCCACAACTATCCCGTCTGGCTGCTGTTCCGGGGCGGCAAGGGCGTGGCCACCACCCTGGGGGTGATCCTGGCCACCGCCTGGCCGGTGGGGATCCTGGCCTGCCTGACCTGGCTG
>JANQGN010000743.1 GCA_028277295.1 Rhodospira sp. | reverse complement strand
GCGCGGCGCGCGGCCCGGACGCTTCGGCGCCGACAACGGCGGCGGCGTGATCAACATCGTCACCAAGCGCCCGACCGGGCCGCTGTCCGGCGAGGCCGGGATCGAGTACGGCAGCTACAACACCAAGCGCCTCAACGCGATGGTCTCCGGCGCCGCGGGACCCATCGACGCGCGCCTGGCGATCGGCGGCACGCACACCGACGGCTTCTCGGACTTCAACGAGGATCGCGGCGGCGACGAGGACGATCCCTTCTGGTCCCTGTCGGTCAGCGGGCGGGTGGGCCTGCAGGTCACCGAGAACCTGCGCTTCGACGTGGTCGGGCGATACCTGCGCGAACACATCCAGTGGGATTACTCTTTCATGGACACGGACGGCATCACCAACCAGACCGAGCGCTTCCTGCGGGCCTCGGCCACGCTGGAGATGCTGAATGACAGCCTTGTGCACACCCTGGGCGTGGCGGACAGCCTGTCCACGCGGTCCATGCTCGGAACGGGCCGGCGCGACGAAGACACCTTCGACGGCGGCAAGACACGCATCGATTACACGGCCACCTGGGCGGCCATGGACGGCGTAAGCCTCGAACTGGGCGGCGACGCGATCAACGAGCGCATGGAACAGGATGCGCCGTTCGTGACGCCCGAGATCCCGCATATGGAGGACGATTTCTGGCGCGGTGGCGCGTTCCTCACCCTGGGCGTCACACCCGCCGAGGGCCTGGACCTGTCGGCCAGCCTGCGCGGCGACACCCACGAGGATCACGGGTCCCGGATCACCTATCGCCTGGGCGCGGCCTATACCGTGGCACCCACCGGCACGACCCTGCGCGGCAGCTACGCCACCGCCTGGCAGACGCCGTCGCTGTACGAGATGCATGACCCGTGCTACGGCAATGCGGACTTGCGCCCCGAGACCAGCCAAAGCTGGGATATCGGCGTCGATCAGTCCCTGCTGGACGACCGCCTCCGGGCCAGCGCCACCTACTTCGAGGCCCGAACCCAGGATCAGATCGACTGGCAATACGCGCCGGCCAAGCCGAGATGTCAGTGGGGTGGTACCTACGTCAACATCGACGAGGTCTTCACGCAGGGTGTCGAGGTGGCCCTGACGGCGCGTCCGGTGCCGGATGTGGACGTCTCCATCGGCTACACGTGGCAGAACGCCATCGACAACAAGACCGACAAGCGCCTGGATAACATTCCGGTGAACCAGGGAACGGCCTCGGTTACCTGGCGATTCCTGCCCGAGGCCACGGCCAACGTCGGGCTGCGGTACCGGGACCGGACAAAGGGTTTCGACGGCAAGAGCGACGCATTCTGGACCGCCGATGTCCGGCTTGCCTACGACGTGACCGACTCCATCACCCTACACGGCCGCGTCGAGAACCTGTTTGACGCCGACTACGAGGAGATCGCCGCTTACGGAACGCCCGGCCGCTCGGTGTACGGCGGCGTGACGGTGCGCTTCTGACGGAACGGAGCCGAGCGCCGACATCCCTTCACATCGATCGAACAAGGAGGCCGTGCTCATGATGGATCAGACCGCCGCGCCCTCGCCCTCGACCTTCGTGGAGGAACTCGGCGCCGGCCGGGTGGAGCTTTTCCCCCTGCCCACCGACGAGGCAGCCCTGGAGGCTTTGCTGCGCGACGTGTTCGCGGGCTGGTGGGACCAGATCGTGTTCGGCACCCTGATCCAGGGCGCCGTCTACGAAATCCAGGTTCAGGCGCCGCCCAAACGGATCGGCCTGCTCGACGGTTACCTGACCGTCGAGTTCGACACCTGGCACTTTCACATCTGCGTCGGCATGAACAAGGGCCTGCCGCACCTGCCCACCAGTCCAGACCTCGCCGCCATCCGCCGCCCGAGCCGGGTCGAACTGGCGCGCATGATCCGGCCGGATGGCACACCGCGAAGCTGGCAACTGCGCCTGTTCAATGGCAGGGGCGAGAACCAGCTCACCGTGTTCCTGCCGCATCCCTTCCTGGAGCGGGGCGAGGTGGTGACCGAGACGCCGGACTGGTCGCGGCTGGCGATGTGGAACCATCTTCGCAAGACCTATCTGGGGCTGGAGCCCGATCCCCTGGACCAGACCGCCCATGGCAGCCCATGCGCGGGGGGATGACAGCCCGGCCGCGATGGCGCGCCCATCTGGCCTTTCTGGCCTGTTGGGCGGTCGCCAGCGCAAGCGGCGTTGCGGCGGCCGATCCGCCACCGCACGCCCTGCCGCGCGTGGCCTCGGCGACGCTATGCGGCGATCAGTATGTCCTGGCCCTGGCCGACCCGGGGCAGATCGTTGCCCTATCGCCCCAGGCCACGGCCCGGTGGCTGTCGTTGTTGTCCGAACAGGCGGAGCCTTACCCGCGACCGCGCCCGAGCGCCGAAACCTATCTTCACGCCGATGCCGACGTGGTCATCACCAACGCCTGGACCGATCACACCACCGCGCATCTGCTGGAACGGTTCGGCGTCACGGTCGTGCGGATCCCCCCGGAGAACGATATCCCGGCCATCGCCGCCGTGACCCGGGACATCGGCCGCGCGCTGGGCCACCCGGCGCGCGGCGAGGCGCTGGCCGATGCCCTGCTGGCCCGCGTCGCCGCCGTGCGGGCGGACCCGCCGGGCCGGAACCGCGAGGCGCTCTATCTTCGGCCCGGCGGCGGAACGGCGGCCGAGGGTGCCTACGTGGCCACACTGATGGCGGTCGCCGGACTGCGCAACCAGGCAACCGAGGCGGGCCTGTCCGGGTGGTCGTCGTGGTCGCTGGAGCACATCATCGCCGATCCGCCCACCCTTCTGGTCACCAGCTTCTTTGACAATCCCCATGCCTCCATGAGCCGGGCGTTCGGTAACCATCCCGCTTTCACCCGCCGGGCCGCCGGGATTGACCGGATCGAGGTGCCCGGCAAGACCTGGATTTGCGGCGGCTGGATCCTGGCCGAGGCGCTGACCACGCTGACCGACGGCCTGGCCGACCTCAACGCCCGGGAGGCACGGCCGTGATCCGGTTCACGCTGCCCGGCCTGGCGCTCGCCTTGACGCTCGTCGGGCTGGCCCTGGCCGGCTCGCTGGGCGGCCTGATGATCGGCTATGTGCCCTATGGGCCGGGTCAGGTGCTGTCGGGGCTGGCCGGCCTTGGCGATCCCGTGGTGACCGCGATCGTGCGCGAGGTGCGCCTGCCCCGCACGCTGCTTGCCCTGGAGGTGGGCGCGGCGCTGGGACTGGCGGGCGCCGCCCTGCAGGGCCTGTTGCGCAACCCGCTGGCGGAGCCTGGCTTGATCGGCGTGTCGTCCAGTGCCGGCCTGGGCGCGGTGATCGCCTTCTATTTCGGGTTGGCGGCCTGGGCAAGCTGGACGGTGCCCGTCGCGGCGGTCGCCGGGGCCACCATCACGACCATGACGCTGTTGCTTATAGGGCGGCGGGTGCCGGGGACGCTGCCGCTGATCCTCGCGGGAATCGCCTTGTCCAGTCTGGCCGGAGCATCGATATCCCTCGCCCTCAACCTGGCGCCGAACCCCTATGCCCTCAACGAGATGGTGCTGTGGCTGATGGGCTCGCTCAAGGACCGGGCCATGGACCAGGTGATGCTCGCCTTGCCCTTCATCATCGCGGGCGGCGCCCTTCTGCTGTCGACGGCGCGCGCGCTGGACGCCCTGACCCTGGGCGAGGACACGGCGCGAAGCCTGGGCGTGAACGTCGCGCGCCTGCGCACCACCGTGGTCGTGGGCATCGCCCTGGTGGTGGGTGCGGCGGTCTCCGTCTCCGGCGTCATCGGGTTCGTCGGGCTGGTGGTGCCGCACATGCTGCGGCCGTTCGTGGGTCATCAGCCGAGCCGCCTGCTGCTGCCCAGTGCCCTTGGTGGCGCCGCGCTGGTGGCGGTGGCCGACACGGTGGCCCGCGTGTTGCCCACCAACCAGGAGGTCATGGTCGGCGTGGTGACGGCGCTGCTCGGCGCGCCGTTCTTCCTGGCGCTGGTTTTGGGGTCACGGAGGAGCCTCCCATGAGCGGGCTTGAGGTCGCCGCCCTGACCGTGCGGGTCGCGGGCCGAACGCTGGTGGACACCGTGAGCCTGACGGCGCCCCGAGGCTGCGTGACCGGCATCATCGGTCCCAACGGCGCCGGCAAGTCGACCCTGCTGCGCGCCATCGCCGGACTCATGCCCTACACCGGCGGTGCGCGCCTGGACGGTGTCGCCCTGCCCCGGGCGGTCGGGCGGGACCGGGCCCGGCTGATCGGCTATCTGCCGCAGGGCCATGAGATCCATTGGCCGGTGACCGCGCGCCGTACCGTCGCCTTGGGGCGATTGCCACACCTGGGGCCGTTCCAGGGCTTGTCCGGCCCTGATCTGGCGATCGTCGACGCCGCCCTCGCGCGCACCGACAGCCTGGCGTTCGCCGAGGCGCCGGTCACCACCTTGTCCGGTGGCGAGCGCGCCCGGGCGATGCTGGCCCGGGTGTTGGCCACGCGCGCGCCGGTTCTGCTCGCCGACGAGCCGGTGGCGGCGCTCGACCCTGGGCATCAGGTGGCGGTGACGGACCTGCTGCGAGAGGAGGCCGAGAGCGAGAACCGAGTCGTGGTTATGGTCCTGCACGACCTGTCACTGGCCGCGCGGACCTGCGACCGGCTGGTCCTCATCGACCGGGGGAGGGTGGTGCGCGCCGATGCGACGGACGTCGTCCTGGGCGCCCCCGACCTGGACCGGGTCTATGGCGTCACCTTCGGGCGCGGTCATGTGCGGTCGGTCCCGATCATCACGCCGTTGAGCCGGCGCCGTCCCCGGACCGGCGACGAATGCTCCCCAGGCGATGTGGCTCGCCCCTGACCAGCGCCCGGCCGCGCCGGGGCATGATCCGCGTGGGAACCGGACCCCACGGTTCCCGATCCCCCTTGTGATCTCGCTCGCCCTGCATGGGGCGGTCGCCGTGTCCCTGGCGGCGGTGCCGTCAATCGTCCCGCCTCGCCCAATGACGGTTGGCTCGCCGGTGATTGCCGTTGTGCTGACGGCCGAGACGCCGGCTTCACCGTCGCGAGACTCCCAAGCCGGGGACAGCGCGGCCAGTGCCTCGAAGGCTCCGTCCGTGGCGCCAGAACCGGAGGAGGCGGAGGCGGAGGCCGAGACGGCGTCGGAACCGGAGACGGAGGCGGAAACGATGCCCGATCCCGGGCCGGCTCCCGAGACCACCGCGCCACGCCCGGACGTCAAGCCACGCCCGCCGGAGCAACCGGCGCGCCCGTCACCACGCCACCCGGCCCGGCCGATGGACGTCGCCCCGGTCCGGACCGTCATGGCGCACACCCTCTCCGCCAGCGGACAGGCAGGCCGCCCTGGCTGGCCGATGCCCGAAGCGGGCGCGACCGCCGGAGACGACGCGGCCGGCGGATCGGGCGGGGCGCCGGACCAGGCGCCGCGCTATGCGCTGGGCAGTCGGCACACGCCGGCGCCCCCCTACCCCGAACAGGCCCGCTGGCGTGGCCACGAGGGCGCCGTCATGCTGGCCGCGCGGGTGACCGCCGATGGCACCGTGATCGACGTGCGCGTGATCCGGTCAAGCGGCCATGGCAGCCTCGATCGCGCCGCCCGCCGCGCGGTGCGCGGATGGCGGTTCCACCCGGCGACCCGCGCCGGGACTCCTGTACCAGGCGAGGCCCGCGTCACCATCCGGTTCGCGCTGCGATGACACGCTGGCGGCCCCCTGGCGGCGCGACCACCGGCGCGGGCCGGACCGACGGGCGCCACGAGGGCGGCCGGTCGGGCCAGGATACGAGCGACGCGTGACGCGGTCGCCGCGCGCCCCGTCCTTCAGTGTCTGTCCGGAAAGCCCTGAGGAACACCGCGTGCGGTATGCTGTTCGGGGCTCGACACAGGGCCCATCGCGGTTTTCAAGACGTTCCGGACGGGTTTTCAGAGTCTTCCTCGATCGCGGCGCCATCCTTTATGCCAATTGGGATACTTGGTCCATATTTCTCGACAAAAACAGACGGACATCGACTTGCCAAAGGTCAACGCGAGGCATGGTCATTTAATAGGTGCTCGCAATATCGTCCACACCTGTCACTGGTATCACTGACCGAGGCGCCGGAGAGTGCTTCCCGCGTTCGCATTATTGTGTTGAGGGTGCAATGCGAATTGGTGGACAATTCGCCCGGCAGTCGGCCACACTGCCGCTAGGGCTGCTTCGCGAGTGTTCAGGGCCACTGCGATGTCACATTACTCCGTGAAACAGATTTTACGACAGGGACATAACTATAGGTATGCGCGCGCCTTTGATCACACGCAGGAAAAAAATGTCATCATAAAAGCGAATATTTCCGAGGAAACGACTAAAGATTTATCCGAGGCTCTTCACAAAGAATACGAACTCCTGCGGATGTTCTATGGGAGCCACGTGGCACGCCCTGTCTCGTTCGGCGTCGTCAATGGCAATGACGCCATCATCTTTGAGGATGATGGGGGGGAGATTCTGTCCGACTCGCTTGATCCCGGGCCGGTTCCCTGGCGCCGTGCCGTGACCTGGGCAAGCAACATCGCGGACGCCCTTCAGGACATCCATTCGGCGTGGGTTGTCCATCGAGACATCGGTCCCGACAGTATCGTTTACAATCCCCACACCGATGAACTTCGCGTGATCGATGTCTCGATAGCCGTGCGACGCGCCCCGGGCACGCCCTATTCCGCCGATACCGACGTTCTCGTGGGGTCCCTGCCGTACATCTCACCCGAACAGACGGGCCGCATCGGCGCGCCGATCGATCATCGCAGCGATTTATATTCCCTGGGGGCGACCCTTTTTCAGTTCCTCACGGGTGTCGTTCCCTTCGCGTCCACAGACCCGATGGAGATCATCCACGCACACATTGCCCGGCCCGCCCCCGACGTGACGACCGTCAATCCAGACGTGCCACGCATCGTGTCGGCGCTTGTTCGCAAGCTCTTGGAAAAAGACCCAAGGGACCGATATCAAAGCGCTTTTGGGCTGGGCGCGGACCTGCGCTCGATCTTGGCGCGGGCGGATAGCGCCGAGTCCCTTGACGACGTCGTGATTGGCCAGGTCGATGTTCCGAGCGATCTTCGCGCAACGGTGCGGGTGCACGGCCGCGGCGACGAAGTGACCATGCTGCGCGGAACCCACACCCGCGCGCGGCACGGCGCGTTCGAGGTCGTGATGGTGGCCGGCGAGTCCGGCTCGGGTAAGACAAGGCTCGTCCAGGAAATCGAGGCCGCCGCCGCCGCTTACACCGATCGATTCGTTTCGGCGAAGCTCGATCCCTCGGCGCGCGCGATGCCCTATCACCCGATCAGCGTGGTCCTCGGCAAGCTTGTCTCCGATGTGCTTGGCCAGGACGAGGCCACGGTTTCGGCGTTTCGTAAACGGCTGACGGAAAAGCTCGGCGAGAACACGGCGCTGGCCGTTGAGTTGGTTCCCAGCCTCACGACGATCCTCACGTCCAGTCCGGACGCCCTGGATGTCCCCGTGCAGGACGCACAGGCCCGCTCCTTGCTGGTGTTGCGCGAGCTTATCCACGCCTTCACGGCGCAGGATAAGGCGCTGATCTTGTTTTTTGATGACCTGCAGTGGGCCGACGCCGCGTCGCTTCAGACACTGTCATCCGTGGCCCAAGACTCGCGCATGCACAATCTTCTGGTGATCGGTGCCTATCGCGACAACGAAATTCACCCAGAGCATCTGCTGAACGACACCATGAGCACGATGCGGGCGGCGCCCATCGCCGTGAACACCATCCAGCTCGGCACGCTCGATCGTGACAGCGTGGTGGCGCTCTTGTCCGAGTGCTTGCATCTGGACGGTGATCAGGTGTCCGACCTCGCGGAGACATGCTGGGTCAAGACGCTCGGCAACCCATTCTTTCTGACCCAGTTTTTGCAGACGCTGATTCAAGAGACCCACCTCTACTTCAATCAGCGCCGCGGCCGGTGGGAATGGCAACATGGCAAGATCGGCATGATCTCGGCCGCCGACAACGTCATAGCCCTCATGGTGGATCGGCTGCACCACCTGCCGGACTCCGCGCAGGACGCGCTGATCTTGACCGCCTGCGCCGATTCCGCCGTTGATCTGAAGACGCTGTCGAAGATTTGTGGAAAGTCCATTGGCGAAACAGCCAAGGCGATGACCCATGCCCTTGCCGCCGGACTGATTGTCGCGACGGACAATGAGACGGGCGACACGGTCAGACCGACAACCGACAGGCCGTACGCCTCGTACCGGTTCGTGCACGATCGTATCCAGGAAGCGGCCCTGGCGCTCTTGAAAGAGGGGGAACGAAAACCGGCGCATCTCCGGATTGGCCGGGCCCTGTTGTCCAGCCTGACCGAACCGGAGATCGAAGAGCACGTCTTTCAGCTCATGTATCATTTTTCCTGGGCCAAGGATCTGCTTGCAAGCGACAAGGAGAGAACGACCGTCGCGCGGCTGGCGCTGATGGCGAGCCGCAAGGCCACCGCGACCGGTGGCTTCGGGCCTCTGTTCGATTATGCCGCGTTCGGTCTTTCGCTCTTGCCGGAGAATGCCTGGTCCGTCCAATACGAACTGACCTTGGGGTTGCACGAACAGTTCGTGTTCGGATGTTACATTACGCATCAACATTGCGATATTGAAGCAACGATCCAGACGGTTCTTAAGAACGCTGCCACCCCCCTCGACAAAGCGCGTACCGTCGAAATTCAGATTATGTATTTCTATGCGCAAGGCGACCCGGGCCGTTCTGTCGACATCGGCCTTGATTATCTCAATCAACTCGGCGCCGATTTTCCACGGCACCCTGACCAGCAGGACGTTATCGACGGACTTCGGCACGTCCAAGATCTTCTCGCCGGTCGAAATGTTGACAGTCTTGCCGACCTGCCAGATATGACCGACCCCATCGCGCACAGCTTCACGCGTATCTGCAATGCCTTGGCCGGCCCCACCTATACCTCGGAACCGCCGCTGTTCCTCTGCATGGTGTTTAAGCAGGTGGAGTGGTATGTCACCCATGGCAATAGCGCCGACGCGGCCGTGGGCTATTCCACCTATGCCATGGCTCTCTGCGTCGTCGCCGAAAAATACGAAGACGGGCAAGCCTTCGGAGCCTTGGCCTTTAAACTCGTGGACCGTTACAAGGCCATGCATTTGCGGACGCGCGTCTACCTGAATGTTTATTTGTGGGTTCACCATTGGCGCCATCATCTGACGGAGACCTTCGCGCCACTGAATGAAGGCTACAGACTGGCCCGGCGCCACGGAGACTTGTTCTTCGCTGCTTTGCACGCCATGGTTTATTGTCACTACCTTTTCTGGTCGGGCGCCCGCCTGTCCGATGTTGAAGCGACCATGGCCGAACAGCATCGGTTGATCCTGGAGGAATGCGGTCAGCGCGAACAAGCCTTGTGGGTCCGCGTGTTCTGGCAGACGGTGAAG
>JANQGN010000737.1 GCA_028277295.1 Rhodospira sp. | reverse complement strand
GGCGCTTGCGACATCGCAATGCACTCCCTCGGACCCTTTCCCACACTGAGGGCAATGATGTGAGAAGGGCGGAGGCCGCGCGCCCATCGCGACCGCCCGTTCCATACCCGAACCGTGACACCTGGCCTGGCGGCTCCCGTCCTGTTGTCTCCCCCGAGACGGGGCCGCCGGGCCGCTCCGTTTGTCGGGCGGGGCCTCAGCCACCCGAACGGTTGTCCATGGCCGCCAGTACCGCGTCGCCCATGGCCTGGGTGCCAACGGGGGTCAAGCCAGGCTCGACAATGTCGCCGGTGCGGATGCCGGCGTTCAGCACGTCCTGGCAGGCGGCCTCGATCAGGTCGGCCTCGGCGCCGCGATCGAACGAGTAGCGCAACATCATGGACAGCGACAGGATGCAGGCCATCGGGTTGGCCTTGTCCTGGCCCGCGATGTCCGGAGCCGAGCCATGGACGGGCTCGTAGAGCGCCTTGCGGCGGCCGGCCTCGTCGGCGGCGCCCAGGCTGGCCGAGGGCAGCATGCCCAGCGAGCCGGTCAGCATGGCCGCGCAATCAGACAGCAGGTCGCCGAAAAGGTTGTCAGTGACGATCACGTCGAACTGCTTTGGGTTGCGCACAAGCTGCATGGCGCAGTTATCGGCGTACATGTGCGACAGCGCCACGTCGGCATAGTCGGAATCGCCCAGCGTCTGGACCTCCTCGCGCCACAGAAGGCCGCTTTCCATCACATTGGCCTTCTCCACCGAGCACACTCGGTTGTCGCGCTTGCGGGCCAGGTCGAAGGCCACGCGGGCGACGCGAACGATCTCGCGTGTGGTGTAGACCTGGGTGTTCACACCCCGGCGCTCGCCGTTCCCCAGGTCCTCGATGCCGCGCGGCTCGCCGAAGTACACGCCGCCGGTCAGTTCGCGGACGATCATCAGGTCCAGGCCGCGCACCAGGTCGGTCTTCAGGGTCGATGCCTGGGCCAGGGCATCGAACACCAGGGCCGGGCGCAGGTTGGCGAACAGCGCCATGTCCTTGCGCAGGCGCAGCAGGCCGCGTTCCGGCTTGTCGGCGAACGGCAGGGAGTCCCATTTTGGTCCGCCCACGGCGCCCAGCAGCACGGCGTCCACGGCCAGGGCCTCGGCCATGGTCTCGTCGGTCAGCGGCGTGCCATGGGCGTCATAGGACGCACCGCCCACCAGGCCCTCGCGGACATCGAAGCCTCCCAGGTGGTCCAGCAGGCGGCGCACCTGGGCCATGACCTCGGGCCCGATGCCGTCGCCGGGCAGGATGAGAACGGTTCTGGACATGGTGGCTGGGTCTCCCTTGCATGGCTCGATGGGGATCAGAGCCGGCAAGGTATGCGAAATGGTGGGGCCTTTGTCCAGGGGGGGCAGGGGACTCGCATTTGGCCGTGGTCCGGTGGGGTGGCCACGGTTGCGACTCAGCCAAACCGGCGGCGAACCGCCCGGCCGGAACGAGCCCCACGGCGCTGCCAGACCGGCGTGCCGGTGGGGACGCCGCTCTTGTTACGTTCATGTCCATCGACGAAAAGCACGTCTGGTACTAGCCGGCGCCGACCAAACCCATTACGATGGTAATAAGTGAATCCGCTCGGCTGCGCTGTATAAGGCCCGCCACGCATCGGAACGCGCCCAGTATTCGGCGGAGAGGGAGTCACCCAAGGGAAACAATTCTACTAAAAATATGTCATGCCACCACGAACCCCGTGTTCTCGGCGGTCAACATGCGCACAGGCTTATCCCCTTGTTTCGGCGCGGCCCATGAGGGAGCCCATCCCTTGTTAACCAGAGACGGACATGGTTAACCGGACATGGTTAACCGGAGGGGGCCATGGTGTGGCCGCCGAACCGAGGGGGATAGGATGGCCTATGGATCAGGCGGTCGACACGGGACTGTTTTCGCGGGAAATGGACTCCACCGATGAAACGTGACGCGATCAACGCAAAGGTCCTCAAGCTTCTGAACCGCTTCGGCTCGATC
>JANQGN010000698.1 GCA_028277295.1 Rhodospira sp. | reverse complement strand
ATCCGCGCCATCGAGCAGGCGCCCTGGGTGTTCCTGCCGGCGGCCTTCGTGGTGATCGCGGTGCTGGCCTTCACCATCCTGGGCGACGGCCTGCGCGACGCCGCCGATCCCTATCAGGTCAAGCATTAGGGGGGCCGCCATGGACCAGATCGCCGGCGCCGCCGCCCAGGACGCCATCGCCCCAGATGCCCCGGTGGTGGAGGTCACCGACCTGCGGATCTCGTTCCGCACCGACGAGGGGCTCATCACGCCCGTGGACGGCATCGCCTATGGGGTGCGGCGCGGCCGCACCCTGGGCATTGTGGGCGAGAGCGGCTCGGGCAAGAGCGTCTCCACCCGCGCGCTGATGAAGCTGCTGCCCGCCAACGCCCTCATCGACCCGGCCGCGCGCATGATCCTGCACCGCCCCGAGGGAGCGGTGAACATCACCCCCCTGGCGCCGAACAGCGCCGCCATGCGGCGCATTCGGGGGGGCTCGATCGCCATGATCTTTCAGGAGCCCATGGCCTCCTTCTCGCCCGTCTACACCATCGGCAACCAGATCGGCGAGGCCGTGCGCCTGCATCGTCGCCTCCGCAAGGACGTGGACACGGGGCCGCTGGCCGCTCTGGGCACCGTCGGTGACCAGATCGGCGAGACCCTGCGCGCCCATGGACGGCTGTCCCGGAAAGAGGCCCAGCAGGTCGCCGTGGAGATGCTGGACAAGGTGGGCATCTCCAACGCCGGCATGCGGGTGAGCCAGTACCCGCACGAACTGTCCGGCGGCATGCGCCAGCGCGCCATGATCGCGGTGGCCCTGTCCACCCACCCCTCGCTTCTGATCGCCGACGAGCCGACCACCGCCCTTGACGTGACCATCCAGGCCCAGATCCTGGAGCTGATGCGCGCCCTGCAGGACGACCTGGGCATGGCGATGATCTTCATCACCCACGACATGGGGGTGATCGCCCAGGTGGCCGACGAGGTGGCGGTGATGTACCTGGGCACCATCGCCGAGCGCGGCCCGACCCGCGAGGTCATCACCCGCCCGGCGCATCCGTACACCGAGGGTCTGCTCAGGGCGATCCCACGCCTGGACGCCCTGGGCGAGCGCCTCATGCCCATCCCCGGCGACATCCCCTCGCCCAGCGAGCGGCCCTCGGGCTGCGCCTATCGCACCCGCTGCCCCAGGGTGATGCCTCGTCTGTGCGACGTCACGACACCGGCGGAACGGGAGGTGGCGCCTGGCCACCATGTCCGCTGCCATCTGCACGACACCGACCAGACTGGGGGGAAGACGACGTCATGACCGCCGCCACCCAACCGTTGCTCGACGTTCAACACCTGAAGGTCCATTTCCCCGTCAAGGGTGGGGGTCTGTTCCGCCGCGTCACCGGCGCCGTGCGCGCGGTGGACGACGTGAGCTTCACCATCGGCCGGGGTGAAACCCTGGGCCTGGTGGGTGAGTCCGGCTCGGGCAAGACCACCGTGGGCCGCGCCCTGCTGCGTGCTCTCACGCCGACCGGCGGACGGGTGACCTGGCATGGCGATGAGGGGCGGGCCGTGGACCTGCTGGCCCTCAAGGGCGAGCCGTTGCGCCGCTTCCGCCGCAACATGCAACTCATCTTCCAGGACCCTTACGCCAGCCTGAACCCGCGCATGACGGTGCGCGACATCATCGCCGAGCCATTGGAATGCCAGGAATTCGGCACCCGCGCCGAGATCGACGACCGCGTCCGCGAGATCGCCGGGCGCTGCAAGCTGTCGGTCGAGCACCTGCGCCGCTTCCCGCACGCCTTCTCGGGCGGCCAGCGGCAGCGCATCTGCATCGCCCGGGCCCTGGTCTCCAACCCGCGCTTCATCGTCTGCGATGAGTCCGTCTCGGCGCTGGACGTCTCCATTCAGGCGGAGATCATCAACCTGCTGATGGACTTGCAGGCCGAGTTCGGCTTCACCTATCTGTTCATCGCCCACGACCTGAGCGTGGTGGCGCAGATCTCGACCCAGGTGGCGGTGATGTACGTGGGCACGTTTGTGGAGATGGCGCCCACCCGGCGCATTTTCTTCTCGCCGATGCATCCCTACACCCGGGCGCTTATGTCGGCGGTGCCGACCGTGGACCCGGACCAGCCGTTCAACCCCATGCGTTTGCCGGGCGAGATCCCCAATCCGGCCAACCCGCCGCCGGGGTGCCGCTTCAACACCCGCTGCCCGCACGTCGACAACCGGTGCCGAACCGAGGTGCCGGCCTGGCGCGCGGTGGCGCCCGATCACACGGTGGCCTGTCATCACGCCGAGGCGCTGGCTCCGGCGGACGCCATGTCGGCCGCCTGATTTTCTCTCATGATCCGAAAGGAGTGTTGTCGCGGTATGACCGCATCCTTTGTTTATCGTCGCAGCTATCGCGGGCCGGTGGTGGCCTGTGTGTTCGACTGGGCCGGCACCATGGTGGACCATGGCAGCCTGGCCCCCATGGGCGCCTTCCAGGACGCCTTCGCCGCCTTCGGCGTGCCGATCTCCGAGGCCGAGGCCCGCGCCCCCATGGGCCGGGGCAAGCTGGACCATGTGCGCGACATCGGCGCCATGCCGGCGGTGGCCGAGCGCTGGCGCGCCGCGCACGACGGCGCCGCCTTCACCGAGGCGGACGCCCAGGCGGTCTATGCCGACGTCACCCCGCGCCAGATCGTCAGCGCGGGCCGTCACGCCTACCTGGTGCCGGGCGCGGCCACGACCACCGACGCCCTGCGCGCGCGCGGTGTCCGCGTCGGCGCGACCACCGGCTATACGCGGGCCATCATGGAGGCCGTGACACCCGCCACCACCGCCCAGGGCTATGCCCCCGACATCACCGTCTGCATCGACGACCTGCCCCCGGGGGGCAGGGGCCGGCCGGCGCCGCATCAGCTTTTCCAGGCGATGATCGCGCTCGACGCCTGGCCACCGGCGGCCGTGGTCAAGGTCGGCGACACCGTGGCCGACATCGAGGAAGGGTTGAACGCTGGCGTCTGGACCGTGGCCGTCACTGAGACGGGCAGCGAGATGGGGCTGTCCCGCGCCGACCTGGACGCCCTGCCCGAGGCCGAACGAGCCGCCCGCCGCCTGGCCGCCGCCGACACCCTGACCCGCGCCGGGGCCCATTTCACCATCCCGGGCGTGGCCGATCTCCTCGACGTGATCGACGCCATCGAGGCGCACTTGGCGCGGGGAGAGATGCCATGAGCCATGACGCTCTTCCGGCCACGGTCGACGTGGCCGTGATCGGTGGCGGCATCTGGGGCGCGGCCACCGCCGAGGCCCTGCGGCGCCACCATGGGGCCAGCGTCGCGGTGCTGGAGCGCCGCGCCCTGTCCGCCGCCACCACCAGCCATGGCGCCGCCTTGATGCCCCGGGCGCGCTCGACGGCATGCCTGCGGGCGATGGTGCGCGAGACCTACGCCTGCATTGCTCACTTCGAGGCCGCGCTCGGCGAGGGTCTGGGGTTGCACCGTAACGGCGCCTTGCATGTGGGGGTGTCGGACGGCACCAAGGCGGCGTTGCGCGCCCAGGTGGAGGCCGCCCGGACCGAGGGTGATCACGTGGACTGGCTGGACGCCGACGCGGCCCGCGCCAAGGTGTCCTGGTTGACCGCCGACCCTGCTTGGTCCTTCGCGTTCTTTCCCCAGGATGGCTTTGTCGACCCGTATCTGCTCGGCAGCGCCTATGCCCGCGCGGCCAGGGCGGCTGGCGCCGGCATCCATCAGGGGGTGACGGTCACCGGCCTGGCGCGTGCTGGCGATCGCGTGACGGGGGTGGAGACCGACAGGGGGGCCATCGCCTGTGGCGCCGTTGTCTGCGCCGCCGGTCCCTGGTCCGGCCTGGTGGGGCTGTGGGCCGGCGCCCGCCTGCCGCTGGCGCCGGTGCGCAGCCACTACTGGATCACGGCGCCGGACGAGGCGCGGTTTCCCCGGGATCAGGCCATGGTCTTCGCGCCCGATGGCCGGTTCTATTCGCGGCCCGAGGTGGGCGGTCTGCTCTACGGCTTCCGCGACCGGGTGTGCGTGGCCGCCGATCCCCGCGTCTACCCGCCCGACCCGCGTGGTTTCGCCTTCGGCCATGACGACGCGGGCTGGGACTCCCTGGCCGAGGGGTTGGAATTGTTCCGCCCGTTCTGGGACGGACTGGGGTCGGAGCCGGTGGCCCACTACATTTCGGCCGCCTCCGCCTACACGCCGGACGGACAGTTCGTCATCGGCCCTTGGCCGGGTATCGAGGGATTCATCGCGGTGACCGGCTGTTCGGGCGCCGGCATCGCCACCTCGGGGGGCGTCGGTCGCGCCGCCGCCGCCCTGGCAGTGGGCGCCGAGGCCCCCTGGGATCTGTCGGCGTTCCGGCCCGACCGCTTCGGGGCGGTCGACCCGGTGGATCCGGCGTTCCTGCGGCGCTGCGCCGATGCCCGCGCCAACAAGCGGAGCGGGTGAGGGAGTCTCTTCGGCGCGGCGGACTGTCGTAGACTTGGACGGTCCGCCGTGCCACGCGCCGCGGCGTTACGCCGTGCTCTGAAGACGGTCCCCCCCGACCCGTCGGGCGGGGTTGCCCGCGACCGTCGCGCCGGGCGGCACGTCCTTGGTCACAACGCTGCCGGCGCCGACCACGGCGTCATCGCCGATGGTGATGCCGGGCAAGATGATGGCGTGACCACCGATCCAGACGTTGCGGCCAATGGTGATGGGGCGACCCAGCTCCAGGCCGCTGGACCGGTCCTTCGCGCCGCGCGGATGATCCGCGGCATAGAACTGAACGCCGGGGCCGATCTGTGTGTCCGAGCCAATGGTGATGGGGCAGACATCCAACAGGACGCAGCCGTAGTTCATGAACACCTGGTCGCCAAGAAAGATATTGTATCCGTAGTCGAGATAGATGGGGGCGCGCAGGACGCAGCGTTCCCCGACTCGGCCGAAGTGGGCATCCAGGAGCGTTTTGCGAATCGATCTGTCATCGACGATGGTTTGATTGTAAAGGCGCATGAAGCGTTGTGCCCTGGATCGCTCCTCGCACAACTGCCGATCGCCCGGATCATAGAGTTCCCCGGCCAGCATTTTCTGTTTTTCGCGGGGCATAAGCTGGGTCCTTTGATGAGGTGTGACGAGATCATGCGCCATCATGCGCCGGCCGCCTACTCCACGGGTGGATGGCCAAACAGCGGGTGCTGAACGAGGTCGCCCACCTCGATCCCCAGGAGGCGGCAGGTGCCGGCGTTCAGCTCCAGGGCGGCGCGGATGGGGCCTTGGGCGGGGATGATGACCTCCGAGAGAGGCGTTGTCTCCGGGGCGATCGACCAGATACGGCCGTCCGCCTCCAGGAACAAGATGTCGAGGGATACATAGGTGTTCTTCATCCACATGGCGCGGGTCCCCACGCCTCCGAAATCGAACAGCATGCCATGATCCGGGGCCAGCTCGCGCCGATACATCAGCCCCCGGGCCCGCTGTGTCGGGGTGCTGGCCACCTCCACCGAGAAGGTGTAGCGGCGGCCATCATGGGTCAGGATCGCCACCCGGTCGGCGGGAAAGGTGACGGGCGAGGGTCCAATGGCCCGTGCGGCCCTCGCCCCAATGCCCAGCAGGCCGGCCGTGAGCAGCCCCCCCAGAACGGCCCGGCGGAGGAGGCGGCGGCGAGAGGGCTGGGCGGGCATGGAGTCTCCTCGGAGGGCGTCGTGGCGGGGCGGCGGGCGCTTGAATCCAGGTGGCCGTTCCGTTGCCGATCAAGGCCGACTATAGTGGTCGCGTCCGGCGACCGCCAAGGGCCGCGTCGGCACGCCCGCGCCCAAGAGGATGATCCCGAGGTGTTGTATCTGGCTTACGGATCGAACCTCAGCCGTACCCGCATGGCGCGGCGCTGCCCGGCGGCGCGGCCGCTGTGGCCCGTCACTCTGCCGGGCTGGGTGCTGCGGTTCGAGAGGGTGGCGACGATCGCCTCGGACGCCGAGGGCCGGCTGGCCGCGGCCGTGTATCATCTCTCCCCCGCCTGTGCGCGCGCCCTGGACCAGGTCGAGGGGGTGGCGGAGGGCCGCTATCGGCGCGCCACCCTGACCGTGCCCAGACCCGTGCCCGAGGGCGATGGGGCACAGGTGTTGACCTACATCAAGGTTGATGATCGTCGCGGTCCACCGGCGCCGGACTACGTCCAGCATATTCTGGATGGATTCGCGGACTGGGGGCTTGATCTGGCTCTCCTGCGGGCGGCGCTCGCCGATGCGGAGGCGTCCCCCCGTCACCGCCGGAACACGTTGTGCGATTTCTGAATCACCCAGCATGCTCTATCAGTTTGTTTTTCAAGCAAATCGTCGTCGCGATCCGGTCCGGATCGCTCGGGATTTGCTCTGGTGATCCCAACGGCGATCCGGGCGGAGGGCGGGGTCAGCGTTCGCGGAACGCTTGCTCAAGGCCGACCATGATCGGACCAAGGAGGTACTCCAGGACTGTTCTGTCTATTGTGGGCAAGATCACCATGACGGGCGCGCCGTTGAAGAGTTCGATGTTATCGGATTTTCTATAACGTTCGATATCTTCATCATAGAGTATGACTTTCATTTCGTAGTAACCGGTTGGGTACTTCTGGGCATCGATGTAGTTGTCAGGTTTACTTATATCTGCCCCGACGAAGGACACCTCGCCGTGAAGCTTCTTGCTGAAGGTCCGGAAGTTGTAGAACAGGAGCTGGATGTTCGCCTTCTGACCGACATACACGTCATCAATATCCGCCGGCGAAATGCGCAGCGCGATCTGCATGGGCGTGTCCAGAGGCACGATCTCCATAAGGACCTGGCCGTTGGCCACGACCTGGCCGATGGTGGATACCTCAAGCTCTTGAATGATCCCGGTGGCCGGCGCGCGCACATCGGTGCGTTCGGCGGCGGCCGCCGCGACGGTGCGCCGCTCCTCCAGGTCCTTGAGGGTCGCGCGGACGTTCTTGAGCCGCTCAACAACGTCCGCGTAGAAGCGGTCTCGCAGGTTCTCGTCGCGCAGGTGGACTTCATTGATGCTCTGCTCCGTGCGCGCCACGGTGCTTTCCAGCCGACCCTTGCGGCCGATCAGATCGGCTTCCTGACGTTGCAGGGCCAGAAGCCGGGCCTTGGGCGCCAACCCCTGATCGAACAGGTATTGAACCGACTCAAGCTCGTCCTGGATCAAGGACAACTGGGTGTCGACGCTCTGAATTTGAGCCGTCAGGCCGGTGATTTCCTCGCGCGACTGTAGAATTCTCTCTTTGAGCAAGCCGCCTTGGCTGTCAAGGGTCACGCGACGGGCCTCGAACACCTTTTCCTGGGCATCAATGAACGTCTGGACCTCTGGTTTCGTCTCCACCACATCCAACAAGACTCGCGGATAGGTCACGTGATCGTCGTTGTCGCGTTCGGCCAGCAGGCGTGCCTCCTCTGCCAGGGCCGCGAAGTAACGCGATTCGCTGATTTCCGCCGACGCGCGGGTGTTGGTCGGATCCAGCCGCACCACCACGTCACCGGCCTGGACCACGTCACCGGTCTTGACCAGGACCTCCGCGACGATCCCGCCTCCGTAGTGCTGAACGGGCTTGTTGCGGCCCTGGACCACCAGGGACCCGTTGGCGATGATCGCGCCACTCAAGGGCATCGCCGCCGCCCAGCCCCCCAGCACACCGAAGAACAGAAACACGATCAGCCAGCCCGTGCGCACCGTGCGCTTCTGATGTCGGTTCAACAGGGCGAGTTGGTCCGCGCGTGACTCCACCGCGGTCAGGTCTTTGTTCGGGTTTTTTGGGGGGCGAACAACGACGGGCAGGGAGGTCATGGAGCGGTCTCACGATCTGTCCGAAAAGCCTCGACTCGCTCGACAACCGGGGGGACGAGGGACCCAACACAGACTGCGCATCGGGACATGTCGGATGCGTTTCTTCGCGTCTGTCCGGAAAGCCCTGATGAACACCATGTAAGGTATGCTGCTCGGCGGCGGATACACAATACACGGCGGTCTTCGAGACTGTCCTGCCGGGTTCTCAGGCGTTGGCGGCGACGGGGGGCAGGGCTTTGCGGGGTTGTTGGCCAAGTCGAAGCTGTTTG
>JANQGN010000475.1 GCA_028277295.1 Rhodospira sp. | reverse complement strand
GACAGCATCTCTGGGCAGTACGATCTGCTGGCCAAGTTCTATCTGCCGCGTGACACCGACATCGGCCGCTTCGTTCAGGAGAAGGTGCAGACCGTCAAGGGCGTCAAGGACTCCTTTACCCTGGTGGCTTTCAACGCGTTTACCTGATGTCTTACGGCGACGCGCGGACCTCATCGCCGTGCGTCGTCGCGTCTGGCGGCGCGCCGAGGGCTTCTGTCGGGTGTCCGTCGGGGGCGCACGCGTGCCCTGGATTGCTGTCATCCGCCGGGAAGGCCAGGATCACCGTGGTGCCGCGGCCCGGACAACTGACGATGTCCAGCCGGCCGCGGTGCAGGCGCATGATCTCCGCGCTCAGCGACAGCCCCAGCCCTGTTCCTTCGCGAAGGCGGATCAGGGGGTTGCCGTGGACTTGCCCAAACGGCCGCAAGGCGCAGGCGATGTCATCCGTTGACATGCCAATGCCGGTGTCTTCCACCAGGATGCGATGCCAGCCGCCGCCGCACTGGTTGCTGACAGTGATGGATCCCTGCGCCGTGAACTTGATGGCGTTACCAATGACGTTGAACAACGCCTGACGCACCCGCCGATGATCCACGTACAGCGTGTGCATGCGGTCGGTCCTGTTCGCCAGGACAAGGCCCTTGCGATGGGCCGTGTCGGCCAGCACCGTGATCACGGCGTCCACCGTGTCGCGCATGGTGTTGGCCGAGCGCTCCAGATCCAGCCGGCCGGCCTCGATGCGGGACAGGTCCAGCACCTGGTCGATGAGCTCCAGAAGGTGGGTGCCGCTGCGATGGATGTGGCCCGCGTACTCGACGTAGGCGGCTGGCAACGGGCCGTGGACTCCGTGCGCCATGGTATCCGAGAAGCCAATGATGGCGTTCAAGGGGGTGCGCAGTTCATGGCTCATGTTGGCCAGGAACTCGGACTTGGCGATGTTGGCCGTCTTGGCCTGGTGCGCCGCTTCGCGAAGGTTGGCGTTCAGGGTGGTGAGGTCCGCCGTGCGTGCGTCCACACGGCGTTGCAGGCTGTCGCGCCGGCGCAGGCTGGCGTCGATGACATAGGCCAGCACCGCCAACAGCAGCAGCGCCAGGAGTTCCAGGTCAATGACCAGCGTGCGGTTGGTGATCCCGGCGCCGCCCACCGGATCGATAAAGCGGATCCGCCAGAGACGGTCGAGCACCGAAAGCCGGGTTTCCAGGATGGCGGCGGTGTCCTCGTCATGGTTCGGTGCGTGAAACAGGGCACGCGGACGCCCAGCCTCGGTGATATCCATGACGTCGATGACTCGCGGCGTATCGCCGCGGCCCTCGGGTCCGTCTTGAAGGGCAAGCGCCGGCGTGACGCCAAGCGCGATCACGATGGGCGCGGCGCCGATATCCACGGCCAGCCGCGGGCCGTCCTCCAGCACCATCAGAAACAACACGCTGGCCGGGTCCTCGGGCCCGTCCAGGGACAGCGTGACTGGGGACGTGACCTTGACCTCGCCTGAGTCGCGCGCCGCCAGGATCGCGGCCAGCCTGTCCGGGCTGGACGCCATGTCAAAACCGGCGATGCTGTCGCGTCCTTCGGGTGCCGCGGCGTAGAACAGGGGTGCGGTCACCCCGGCCGAGTCCGTCGGTGTCGGGGTCGGCGGGGAGCCCCATTCGTTCCGCCGCGAGTCCGGCGAGCGGGCCAAGGCCGGCCGGTCATCGGCTGTCAACAGGGCCCCTAGCCCCAATCCACGAACGCCCGGCGAGTCATCGAACATTCCCGCGCGGTCCGTGAAGGCGTGAATATCCGCCTCGGTCAGTCGGGTGCTGCCTTGAAGGAAGGCCGCCACGGTGTGCATGTCCCGCACGGCGCGGTTTACGAGATCATCGATCTGATCGCTCACATGCTGGGTGAACGCGGCGCGAGCGCGGCGCTCCTGCTGGACTGTGGACGCCGTGATCACCGTGGCCAGATAAATCACGATCGCCGCCGCGACGCTGATCATGGCCAATGACGTCAGGCGCGCAATGAGGGTGGGCATGGCCCTGGGTCACCTCAATACCAACCGTCCACGGTCCTGACTCCTCAGGCCCAAGGACATACGCCTCCCCGGACACCCGTCGATCCGGTGCCACGATGCAGCACCGGGGCGCCCTTCGGGCCTCCAATCTATAGAGCCGGTGTCGCGGTGCGGCGTGAACGACGTTACCCGGGGCTCCGTGCCTTGCCATTCCATGCCAAGACGGCCGCGCGGGCCTCGACACATGGACACAGTCGCCAAAGACTCCATCGCGGCCCCTCGACCAGCGCCCAGGGTATCTGACCTTTGTGGACAGAAGTTTACCGCAATGACTGCAAGGCCAGCAATCCGTTCACATGAAAAAAGCCATAGTACCGTATTCTCTTGTGGGTTGATTCCTTCTGGTTGCGAGGGATGCGCGTTACTCACCCTTCCTTCCCAGGGCTTCACTTTGTTCGGGGATGAGAGCGTCCAACGCTCGCGGCGCCCGCACCGCTGGGCGGGTGGGGTACGCGCGTCATCCGCTGGCCCGAGGCCGTCAGCGCCGACAGCCGTCAGGTGTTGACGAGAGCCTCCATCGCGCGCGCCAAGTCGATATCGCGCTGGGTCAAGCCACCGGCGTCATGGGTCGACAGGGTCACCGCCACGGTTCGATACACATTTGACCATTCTGGATGATGGTCCATCTTCTCGGCCACCAGCGCCGCCCGCGCCATGAACCCGAACGCCTCGGAGAAGTCGGCGAAGGTGAACACTCGGTGAATGGCGTCCCGCCCCTGCACCGGGGACCATTTTGGCAAGGCGGTCAGCGCTAGGGCACGTTCGGTCTCGGTCAGCATGTCAACCATGGGGGCTCCTCAATAAGAAACACGGGGTGCGGGTGTTGACAGCCAAGCGGCCATACACCATCGGAACATTGGGACGGCCGTGTGAGTCATCAAGCCGCGCGTCCCGCGCGTCTCTCACCCCGCCATGACCCCTGCACACGTGGATCCTTGCCCATGCGCCGCCATCGACCCGTCTTTTCCCGCCCCCCCTCTCTGGCCGATGTGGAGGCCATTGCCCGGGACGCCCTGGCGACCCTGCCGCCGGCCTTGCTTGATCATGTGGGGGATGTGGTGATTCGCATCGAGGACTTCCCCGACGCGGAAACCTGCGCCGAGATGGGCCTTGAGAGTCCCTGGGACCTGCTGGGGCTATACCGGGGTGTTGCCTTGCCTGAGAAGAGCGTGATGCAGGTGCCCCAGGACCTGGACATGATCTTCCTCTACCGGGCGCCTATTCTCGACTATTGGTGCGAGAGTGGCGAGGATCTGCCCCACCTGATCCGCCATGTGCTGATCCACGAGATCGGCCATCACTTCGGGTTCTCCGATGATGATATGGAGGCCATCGAGGCGCTGACGGATCGGGAGACGGACTCGGCATAGGGATCAGAACACCGCTCGCGATGCATCGCCAGGCCCTGGCTGGACCCTGGCGTGCGGGCGCCGCGCGGTCAGGGTAGGATCCAGGTCGGGCACTTGTCCTGCTCGCGCCTGTAGTTATCCGGCGAGTCCAAGATGCGATCGCGGCGGTCGCGCTCCGCTTCCATGGCGTCGACGACCGTCTTAAGAGACTGCAAGACGCGCGTGTTCAGGGCGTCGCGGACTTCCGTCCGCGACGCCGCGACGATGGGATTGATGTCCTCGGCCAGGCGCTCCAGCGCGCGTTCCGCCCGTGGCGCGTAGGCCTGCAACGTTCTGAACAGGATGCGCATGTGCTGCTTCTCGTGCTCGTAAACCACCTCGAAGTTGCATGATCCGCGCTTGTACTCTCTTGGCACGTATATGGTGATGTCGCGTGCGTTCAGTTCGGCGTCGATCGATCTGACGTAGACACACAAACGCCCATCCCGCCTCGGCATGACACGGAACGTGGCATTGGCTCGGTATCGCTGCGCCGACACCATCAGGCCAATGGGCGCCATGTTGCTCGGCATGGAGACATGATTGGGGTAGGTCTGGGCCAAGCGGCCGATGGCGGCGAGGGACTTGGTGTGGTCAAGGCGTGCCTGCTCAAACACCGAGCGAACGTTGACCACAACAGGCGTCGTATCTTCGGGGCAGGACTCCGCCGCCGCCGGAGCGCCTCCCGCCACGGCGAGCGCCAGCGCCACGCATCCCTGGCATAGCCAGGAGCCCAGGGCGCGAGGCCAGGACTCAAGTCGCGCGCGCCAAATGTTACCGTCGCGCCCCATCGCGCGGTGGGGCGTTTCGATGCCCATGGCGCTCATAGCCGCCGCCTCCTGCCCGGACGCCGCCACGCCGCCAGACGATGGTGGTCGCGAACCGGGTCGCGATTCGGTCGGGACGGGTCTTGCACGCGCCCCTCCCCGCGCCGATGATGACGGTCCCAACTGGGGTCCGACCCGCCGTCCCTCGCATACGGATATGGGCGACCATGCCGACCATAGCCACCTGGAACGTCAATTCCATCAAGGTCCGCCTGCCCGCCGTTCTGGGCTGGCTGGCGCGGGCCCGGCCCGATGTTGTCCTGCTCCAGGAAATCAAGACCGTCGACGATGGCTTTCCGCGCCTGGAGATCGAGGACCAGGGCTACCAGTGTGCCGTACACGGCCAGAAAAGCTACAACGGCGTGGCCATCCTGTCGCGCGTCGGCCTTGAGGACGTGAGCCGGGGCTTGCCGGGCGGAGAGGCCGAGGGCGACGATCAGGCCCGCTATATTGAGGCGGTGGTGGGCGGTACCCTGCGAGTGGCCTCGATCTATCTGCCCAACGGCAACCCGTCGGACTCGCCCAAGTTTCCCTACAAGCTGGCCTGGATGGAGCGCTTGCGGGCGCACGCGGCGCGGCTGCTGACGCTGGACGAAGCGGTTGTGCTGGGCGGCGACTACAACGTATGTCCCACAGATGGCGATGTTTATAACCCAGAGGGGTGGCGCGACGATGCCCTGTGCCGGCCGGAAAGCCGTGAGCGGTTCCGCGCCTTGCTGCACCTGGGGTATTGGGATGCGGTCGCCGTGCGTTATCCCCGCCCTGGCGTGTTCACCTACTGGGACTACCAGGGTGGCGCCTGGCAGAAGGACAATGGCTTGCGCATCGATCACCTGCTGCTATCGCCGCTGGCCGCCGACCGCCTGGACGACGCCGGCGTGGACCGGGTCCCCAGGGGCGAGCCCAAGGCGTCCGATCACACCCCCGTGTGGGTGCGGTTGCGGGACGACCCGAGGGCGTGACGGCGCCGGGCGGTCGCGCCGCGACCCACCGGCGCGGCGCGCTTACAGCGATGCCGATCAACGCGCCTCTTCCCCCCACAGGCGTCATGGTGCATGTTAGCCGCGCTCGGAACGGCCCCGGTGAAGGGCACGCCGAGCGCGTTCACGCAAGGAGACGTTTGCAGATGGGTACCTTGAGCATCTGGCATTGGATCAT
>JANQGN010000578.1 GCA_028277295.1 Rhodospira sp. | reverse complement strand
CGGGCGCGCCGGGCGGTGCGCACGATCTCGCCCGACGCCGTGACCACGGTCAGCGCCAGCACGGCCTCGCGCATGGTGCCGTAGCGCACCGCGTTGGTGCCCGACGCCCGGGTGGCCGCCATGCCGCCGAGCGAGGCGTCAGCCCCCGGATCGATGGGAAAGAACAGGCCGGTGTCGCGCAGGTGCTCGTTGAGCTGCTTGCGGGTCACCCCGGATTGTACGGTGACGTCCATGTCCTCCGGCCGCACCGCGAGGATCGCGTTCATCCGAGACAGATCGACGCAGAGTCCGCCATGGAGGGCGATCACGTGCCCCTCCAGCGCGGTCCCGGTCCCAAAGGGGATCACCGGCACCCGGTGCGCCGCGCAGGCGCCGACGATGGCCGCCACCTCCTCCGTGGTTTCGGGGAAGGCCACGGCGTCGGGCGCATGGGGCGTGTGATAGCTCTCATCGCGGCCATGCTGGGCGCGCACCTCCCGGCTGGTGGTGAGCCGCTCGCCCAGCAGTGGGACGAGCCGATCCAGGACCGCCTGGACGGCGGCCGGATCCGGATGCGATGTCAGCGGCGGAACGGCTGTCATGACAACGGATGTCCTTCCGGGGCGGCGGGGTTCGGGGAGACGGGAGCCACGTCGACGGGCCACGCGACCAGGAAGACCTGCCCGTCCCGCACCGTCAGGGCCACCGGGGTCAGGCCGTCCCGGCAGGGACCGGCGGTGCACATGCCGGACTGAATCTTGAAGCGCGCCCCGTGCTTGCCGCAGGCGAGGTACTTGCCGCCCAGGGCCCTGTCCATCAGGCGTTCGCTTCGCATCACGGTGAGCGGGACACCTTCATGGGGGCAGCGGTTGACGAACCCCATCAACAGGCCTTGCCAGCGGGCAACGATGAGGCCCAGCGCCCGCCCCGAACGGTCGGTTGTCGTCACGGTCAAGGCGTCGGGATCGCCGAGGTCGCTGACGCGGCACAGCGGCGCGTCGGTCATTCGCCGTCACTCCCGCGGAACGCCGCCCATCTGGCACAACAGCGTCCAGGCGTCGTCTGGAATGGGCATCACCGACAGGCGCGACTGGCGGATCAGTGGCAGGCCAGCCAGCCGGGGTTCGGCCTTGATCTCGGCCAGGGTAACGGGGCGCGGCATGGGCGTCACGGCCTCCACGTCAACCATGCCGAACCGGCCCGTCGGGTCGGTGTGGTCGGGATAGTACTCGCGCACCACCCGGACAATCCCCACGATACGCTTTTCATTCACCGAGTGGTAAAAAAAGGCCATGTCACCCAGGCGCATGGCCTTGAGGTTGTTGCTGGCCTGGTGGTTACGCACACCATCCCAGTGCTCGACGCCCTTGGCGACCTGATCGTCCCAGGACCAGGCGCCGGGCTCGGATTTCATCAGCCAGTGGGCCATGGGGCGCGCCGCCCTCAGGTCACCGGCAAGGTCTGCCGGAACGGGCAGATGGTCACCGAGGCGAACACGCCAACCTTGTTGAACGGATCAGCCTGGGCGAAGGCCACGGCGGTATCGCGGTCCGGAAAATCCATGATCAACAGGCTTCCGACGCTGCCGTTGCGGGCGTCGTTCTGGAGCGGCCCGGCGACCACAAGGTTGTCGGCGTGGGCGCGCAGGTGGGCCATGTGGGCGTCGCGGTGTTCGGCGCGCAGGGGCGCCGTGTTGGGGCCGTCGACACAATTGATCATCCACAGC
>JANQGN010000577.1 GCA_028277295.1 Rhodospira sp. | reverse complement strand
GCCATCATGCGAAAGCTCGTCGTCCTGGCAAACGCCCTGCTCAAGGCAGGGCGTTCATGGATGCCAAAAGCCGCTTGATCAACACGGATACTCTAGGGCGGGTCCTCGGGGCGTCCGCGACGATCCATGGCCTTATGTTCTCCGTGGCAATTCAGTACCAGCAAGCTAAAATACCGTGTGCATATCTGGGTCGGCGAGTCCGGCGGACCGGCTAGAGCAAATCCCGAGCGATCCGCAACGGTGATTTGCTTCCATATCAATATGCTAGGGCGTTTTCGACGACTCAGTTGGCGCCGAAAACGCTTTGGCTGTCGCCGGCACCCCCGGCGGGGAACCGCCGACCCAAGGGCCCGGGGGATGGGTGGGGCAGGCTTGCGGTGACATATGACTGTTGATCGGACACCGACCAGCCGTGACCCGCTGGTCGACCCCGGACCTTCAAGGCGCCGGGCCCATTGGTGTTCCCGTATCGTCTTGGGCGCTGTCCTGTGCTTCGCGGCGGCCGTGATCTGGATGCTGGCCTGGGGGGGCACCGCCGGCGGGGCGGCCTGGGCCGCGAGTAACGCGGTCTCCGGCGGCACGCCGGGCAGGGCCGTCGCCTCCCCCCTGGCGCTCAGCCCGGAGGAACGGGCCTGGATCGCGTCCCACCCCGAGATCCACATGGGAATCGTGGCCGACAACGCCCCCTATTCGTTTTTCAGGGATGGCACGTTCCAGGGCTTCTCGGTCGATCTCATCGCGCGGGTGGAGGACCTCACGGGCCTGCGGATTCATCTTCGCATGGGAAGCTGGGCACAGATCTACGGCCAGTTCCGGGCCGGCCGCCTGGACGCGATCGAGGCCATATCCTTCACCGAGGACCGCGCGGGCACGATGCTGTTCACGGCACCCTACTACCTTCGGCGAACCATGGTGTTCCATAACACGGAACGCCCGCTGCCCGCCGGCGATGATTCCGGGATCCTGGACGGCAAGCGTGTCGGCCTCATCCGCGATATCTTCTATTTCGACGCCCTGGCGGCCCGGGGTGTGGAGGTGGTGCCGTTCGACGAATACCGCGACCTGGTGTCGGCGCTGGCGTTCGGCTGGATCGACGCCGTTCTGGCGCCAAAGTTGACCGGTAACTATTTTGCCCGCGAGACGGGTTTTTACAACGTGACCTTGGCCGGCCCGCTGCCCATGGCCGACCTCGCGCTGGAGGACTTCCGCTTCGGGGTCTCCCGCGCCAGGCCGGTGCTGCATCGCATCCTCGACAAGGCCCTGGCGGCGATCCCCGACACCGCCTTGAGCGCCATGGTGGACCGCTGGCGCACCGTGCGTCCCAGCCTCGTACTCACGCCGGGCTCGCTTCGCCTGTCGCCGCGGGAGCGGGCGTTCCTCGCCGAGCGGCCCGTTGTGCGGGTCGGCTTCATGCCCGACTATGCCCCCTTCAGTGCCCTTCGGGACGGCCGCGCCCAGGGCCTCGCGGTCGAACTGGCGCGGGAGATTGGCGACCGCACTGGACTGGTCATCGACCCCGTGTTCGACATCTGGCCACGCCTGCTCGATGGCTTGCGCGCGGGCGAGCTGGATATGGTGGCCAACATCTCCTACACCGAGGCGCGCGCCGCGTTCACGCTGTTCAGCAGGCCCTACCATCATGTCCCCAATGCCGTCTTCGTGCGCGCGGGGTCAGGTCGCTACGACGGGCTGGCCAACCTTGTCGGGCAGCGCGTCGGCATCCCGCGAGACATCTTTTTCCAGGATGAGGTGCTCGCCCATCTCGGCACCGAGGCGGTCACGCTGTTCAACCGACCGGGTGAGATGATGCGGGCGCTGTCGAGCGGCGACGTGGACGCGGTGATCGCGTCCCTGAATCATGGAAGCGCGCTGATCAGCCGCCTGGGGCTGGCGAACGTCGAGGTCGGCGGGGAGTTCCTGCTGGAGGGGGTCGAAGGCGAGGACCTCCGGTTCGGAATCGCGCCGGACCTGCCGGTGCTAAGCGGCATTGTCGACCGGGCGCTCGCCTCCATTCCCGCGGCGCGCTGGGTGGAGCTGGAGACCCGCTGGCTGGGGCCGCGCCAGGCCACGCACAAGGACGACATGGTGTCGCTGTCGGCGGAGGAGCGCGCCTGGCTGGACGACAAGGGCGTGGTGCGCGTGTGCGGCGGCGCCGCCGCCGATCCCTATGACCGCACGGGGACCGGCGGCGCGTACCAGGGCGTCGCCGGAGACATGATGCGTCTGCTGGCCCGGCGTGGCGGCTTCGACTGGGAGCTTGTGCCCGCCAGCAACCGGCAAGAGGCCCTGGCCAACGCGCGCGCCGGGCGCTGCGACGTGTTGCCGTTCCTCATGGAGAAACCGGCGGATGCGCCCGGGTGGACAACCACCGCCCCCTACCTGCGCATGCCGGCGGTGGTGGCCACGCTGCTGGACCGGCCGTTCCTGCAAGGCATGGCGTCGCTGTCGGGCAAGACGGTTGGAATCCTGCGCCATTCGCCGGTCCGCCGCGGCCTGTCCGAGCGCTATCCGGACATCACCCTGGTGCCCGTCGAGACCGAGGCGGAGGGCCTGGACCAGGTGCGGGCCGGCACCCTGGATGCCATCATCGGGTCGCTGCCGCGCCTGGGCACCCTGATCGCCCGCCAACGCGTGCCGGACATCAAGATCGCCGGGCACATCCCTGACGAGCACCGGATCGTGATGGCCGTTCCCGCCGATGCGTCACCGCTGGGCTCGGCGCTGGATCGGCTGATCGCCGCCATGAGCGAGTTGGAGGCCCAGGACATTCTCGACCGGTGGATCGCCGTGCGCTATGAACGCACCGTGGACACCCGGCTGATCTGGACGATCCTTGTCGGCGCGGCGGCCTTGATCGCCCTCTTCGTCCTGTGGAACCGGCAACTGCATCGCCTGAACGCGCGCCTGAACGCGGCCAACCGGCAATTGCGGGCGCTGAGCGTCACCGACACCCTCACCGGCTTGCCCAACCGGGCCTATATGGATGACCGCATATCGGAAACGTTCGCGGTGTGTTTGCGCAACGCCCTGCCATTCGCGATCGCCATGATCGACGCCGACCGCTTCAAGGCCGTCAACGACGAAATGGGGCACGCCTTCGGGGATGCCTGCCTGCGGCAGATCGCCGAGATCCTGGATGTGCACTTCCGGCGGGATGGCGACACCGTGGCACGCTTCGGTGGCGAGGAGTTCGTCACCTTTACGGCCGGCGCCACCGCCGAGGGGTTTCCCGACCATCTGGAGGCCCTGCGCCGGCGCATCGCCGCCCATGAGGTCCTCTACGCGGACATGAGCCGGTTCATCACCGTAAGCATTGGCTGCTATGCGGCGGTCCCTGCCTGCGGCCAGACGGTCCGCGACTTTCTGGAGGCCGCCGACCGCAACCTTTACCGCGCCAAGGAGACCGGTCGCAACCGTGTGGTCGCCACACGCGGTGGCGGGCCCACGTCCACCCTGCCCCGACCGCAGGCGGGGGAGGCACCCTCGCCCGCCAACCAGCCTGGTCCCCTGGCGTGACGACCTGGCACGCCCTCACCCCACCATCTTGCCCGGGTTCATGATCCCCAAGGGATCCAGCGCCTGCTTGATCGCGCGCATCAGGGCCAGGCCCTGGGGGCCGTGCTCCTGGACAAGGTAGGGCATCTTGCCCAGGCCGATGCCGTGCTCGCCGGTACAAGTGCCTTCCATGGCCAGGGCGCGCTCGACGATGCGGGCATTGAGGCGCCTGGCCTCGGCAATTTCGGCGGGCTGGTCGGGATCGAAGATGAACAGCACATGGAAATTACCGTCGCCCACATGCCCCACCAGGGCGGTGGTCGCCGATGAGGCCGCGAGGTCGCGCTCGGTGTCCTCGATGCAGTCGGCCAGACGGGAGATCGGCACGCAGACATCCGACGAGAACCCCTTGGCCCCCGGCTTCAGGGCCAGACCGGCGTAGTAGGCATTATGCCGGGCCTGCCAAAGCCGATTGCGCTCCTCCAGCGTTTCCGCCCACTGAAAACCCCGGGCACCGTGCTCGGTAGCGATGGCCTGGACCGTCGCCACCTGCTCGCGGGCGTGGGCGTCGGAGCCATGAAACTCCAGGAACAAGGTCGGCGCCTCGGTGTACTCGGTCCTGGAATAGGCGTTGACGGCGCGGATCTGATTGACGTCCAGCAGTTCGATGCGGGCGATGGGCACGCCGTGCTGGATGGTCTCGATCACCGTGTCCACGGCGGCGCGCAGGGTGGGAAAGGGACAGACGGCCGACAGGACGCATTCGGGAATCCCGTGCAGGCGCAAGGTCACCTCGGTGATCACGCCGAGCGTGCCCTCGCTGCCCACGAACACCCGTGTGAGGTCGTAGCCGGCGGCCGACTTGCGGGCGCGCCGGGCGGTGCGCACGATCTCCCCCGAGGCCGTGACCACGGTCAGCGCCAGCACCGCCTCGCGCATGGTGCCGTAGCGCACCGCGTTGGTGCCCGACGCCCGGGTGGCCGCCATGCCGCCCAGCGAGGCGTCGGCCCCCGGATCGATGGGAAAGAACAGCCCGGTGTCACGCAGGTGCTCGTTGAGCTGCTTGCGGGTCACCCCGGCCTGTACGGTGACGTCCATGTCCTCCGGCCGCACGGCGAGGATGGCGTTCATCCGCGACAGATCGACGCAGATCCCGCCGTGAAGGGCGATCACGTGCCCCTCCAGCGCGGTCCCGGTGCCGAAGGGGATCACCGGCACCCGGTGCGCGGCGCAGGCGCCGACGATGGCCGCCACCTCCTCGGTGGTTTCAGGAAAGGCCACGGCGTCGGGTGGATGGGGCGTGTGATAGCTCTCGTCGCGGCCATGCTGGGCGCGCACCTCCCGGCTAACGGTGAGCCTGTCACCCAGCAGCGGGAAGAGCCGGTCCAGGACCGCCTGGACGGCGGCCGGATCCGGATGCGATGTCAGGGGGGGCGCGGCTGTCATGACGACGGCTGTCCTTCCGGGGCGGCGGGGTTCGGGGGGACGGGATTCGCGTCGGCGGGCCATGCCACCAGGAAGACCTGACCGTCCCGCACCGTCAGGGCCACCGGGGTCAGGCCGTCCCGGCAGGGGCCGGCGGTGCACATGCCGGAGTGAATCTTGAAGCGCGCCCCGTGCTTGCCGCAGGCGAGGTACTTGCCGCCCAGGGTCCGGTCCATCAGGCGTTCGCTCCGCACCACGGTGAGCGGGACACCCTCATGGGGGCAGCGGTTCACGAACCCCATCAGCAGCCCCTGCCAGCGGGCAACGATAAGGCCCAGCGGCTGTCCCGAGCGGTCGGTTGTCGTCACGGTCAAGGCGTCGGGATCGCCAAGGTCGCTGACGCGGCACAGGGGCGCGTCGGTCATCCGCCATCACTCCCGCGGAACGCCGCCCATCTGGCATAACAGCGTCCAGGCGTCGTCTGGGATGGGCATCACCGACAGGCGCGACTGGCGGATCAGCGGCAGGTCGGCGAGCCGGGGCTCGGCCTTGATCTCGGCCAACGTGACCGGGCGCGGCAAGGGCGCCACGGCCTCCACGTCGACCATGCCGAACCGGCCCGACGGATCCGTATGGTCGGGATAGTATTCGCGCACCACCCGGACGATCCCCACAATGCGCTTTTCATGAACCGAATGGTAGAAAAAAGCCGTGTCGCCCAGGCGCATGGCCTTGAGATGGTTGCTGGCCTGATGGTTGCGCACGCCGTCCCAATGGTCCACGCCCCTGGCGACCTGATCGTCCCAGGACCAGGCGCCGGGTTCGGATTTCATCAGCCAGTGGGCCATGGGACGCGCCGCCCTCAGGTCACCGGCAAGGTCTGCCGGAACGGGCAGATGGTCACCGAGGCGAACACGCCGGCCTTGTTGAACGGATCGGCCTGGGCGAAGGCCACGGCGGTGTCGCGGTCCGGAAAATCCATGATCAACAGGCTTCCGACGCTGCCGTTGCGGGCGTCGTTCTGGAGCGGCCCGGCGACCACGAGATTGTCGGCGTGGGCGCGCAGGTGGGCCATGTGGGCGTCGCGGTGTTCGGCGCGCAGGGGCGCCGTGTTGGGGCCGTCGACACAATTGATCATCCACAGC
>JANQGN010000531.1 GCA_028277295.1 Rhodospira sp. | reverse complement strand
CCCCACGCGGATGGCCCAGGGCTCCGAACTCGGATGGACGATCGGTTTAAGAAGCGCCTTCCGAGAGGACCGGAGCACGCGATGGAGATCCTTCGGTCGCTTTACTTCCTCAGTGTCTGTCCGGAAAGCCTTGCAAAACACTACATACGGCGTATGATTCGGGCAAAGGCACACAACATATTGCGGTCCCCGAGACTTTCCGGACGGGCTCTCATGATGAGGTTGTTTTAAATGGACAATCGTCATCCTGAGCACCCAAAGGGTGCGAAGGATCTCCAACGGAAACGAGCAACCTAACGGATCTGTCATCCGAGTTCAGAGCCCTGGCCCCCCTTGCAGCACCCTGGACAAGCGGATTCGTTTCGGGCATGATTCCACACTGGCAACAACAGTGTGGCACCGCTTCGCCACAATGTGTCTCCATGCGTTGTGGAGAAAGAAAATTAATATTTCAAAACAAGAGGATAATCCAAATCCACACCCCCCGCAAGGGGCGCCCGGGGAGGGCGTCTTCGAGCGGATGACGCGGCTGGACGCCCTGCACGCCGCCTGGGAGAGGGTGCGCGCCAACGCCGGCGGCCCGGGCGGCGACGGTCTGACGCTTCAACAGGCGGCGGTGCACCTCCCCACCCGGCTGCGGCGGCTGCGCCGCGACCTGATCGCCGGCACCTACCGCCCCGGACCGTCGCGTCCCGTGGACGTCCCCCAGGACGACGCCACCACCCGGCGTCTGTCCATTCCCTGCGTCCTCGACCGCGTGGCGCAGACTGCCGCCGCCATGGCGCTCACCCCGGTCCTGGAGCCGGAGATGGAGCCGTCCAGCGTCGGCACCCGCCCCGGCCGCGCGGTGGCCATGGCGGTGCGGCGCATCGACGCCCTGCGGCGCCAGGGCTACGGGTGGGTGGTGGACGGCGACATCGAGGCCTGTTTCGACAGCATTCCCCACGATCGCCTGCTGGCGCGGCTGGAGCGCTCGGTCCCCGACCCGCTGGTGTTGGACCTGGTGGCCCGCTGGCTGGACGCCAGCGAGACGGACGGCGTCGGCGTGGCCCAGGTCTCGCCGCTATCGCCTCTGTTGTCCAACCTGTCCTTGGACGACATAGACGAGCGGATGGAGGGGCACGGCGTGCGCCTGGTGCGCGTCGCCGACGATGTTCTGCTGCTGTGCCGGCGCGAGGCGGCGGCCCCGGCGGCGCGTGTCCACTTGGTCAACCTGCTGGAGGACCACGGGCTGCGGCTGGACCCGGAGAAGACCCGGGTGGTGCCCTTCGAGAAGGGGTTCCGCTTCCTCGGGCACCTGGTCGCGCGCTCCCTGGTGGTCAAGGCGGGTCCCCATGACGAGGGCGTGGCCCCGCCCGACGTCGCCCAAACGCTCGATCAGACCGTGGGCCGCTTCGTCGATCCGGTCGCCAGGGATGGCGACGACGCGCCCGGTGACGATCACGCCCCCGGGCTGCGGGTGCTCTATGTGCTGGAGCCCGGGCGCTGCCTGACCCTGCGCAACGACGCCTTCGCGGTGGAGGAGGACGGCCGCGCCCTGATCGCCGTGCCGCCCGCCCGGGTGGACCGGATCGACCTGGGCCCCCGGGTGACGGTCACCCCGGAGGCGCTGCGCCACGCCCTGGCCTGCCGGGTGCCGATCGCCTTCGTGGACGGCCGGGGGCTCACCCAGGGCACGCTGGACCCGACGCCCGGCGAGCGGGCGGCGCTGCATCTGGCCCAGGCGGCGGCGCGGGTGGACCCGGCGCGGCGCCTGATCATGGCCCGCGCCCTGGTGGACGGCCGGCTGCGCAACCAGCGCGCCTTGCTGAAGCGCCTGAACCGCAAGCGCAAGGACCCCGAGGTGGACGACGCCGCCTTCCGCATCGGCCGCATCGTCCGCAAGCTGCGGGTGGTGCCCGACGTGCCCGCCGCCATGGGGGTGGAGGGCGAGGCCGCCGCGCTCTACTGGCCGGCCCTGGGGCGCTGCCTGCAACACGGCTGGACCCTGCGCAAGCGGATCCGCCGTCCGCCGCCGGATCCGGTCAACCTGATCCTGTCGTTCCTGTCCAGCCTTCTCGCCCGCGACATCCACGCCCTGGCGCTGCGGCGCGGGCTGCACCCGGGGCTGGGGGTGCTGCACGAGGCCCGCGACGGCCACCACGCCCTGGCCTCCGACCTGATCGAGGAGTTCCGGGCGCCGCTGGTCGAGGGCCTGACGGTGTGGCTGTTCAACGCCCGGGTGCTGAAGGAGGGGCACTTCGTGCCGGTGCCGGAGACCGGCCCCGAGGGGCGGACCGTGCGCCTGGCGCCGGAGGCCGCGCGCATCGTGGTGCGCCAGTACGA
>JANQGN010000489.1 GCA_028277295.1 Rhodospira sp. | reverse complement strand
GTCCATCACCGGGATCTCCGGACCGTCGACGTGGATTTCCAGGTTGTCCACCCCCAGACCGGCCAGCGCGGCCATCAGGTGCTCGACGGTGGAGACGGTGACACCGGCGCCGTTGCCCAGCATGGTGCACAGGCGGGTATCGACCACGTGGTCCCAGCGCGCCGGAATCATGGGATCGCGATCGGTCACGTCCAGACGCCGGACCCAGAGGCCCTGTCCAGGCTCGCCGGGGCGCAGGGTCATGCGCACGGCCGCGCCGGAGTGCAGGCCGACGCCGCCGATGTGCACCGGCGCGGCCAGGGTTCTCTGGGCGGCGGTGGCGGCCACGGCACCCCGCGACCAGGACGTGGCGACCGTCGCGGCCGATGACCAGGGTGTCCGCCGCGTCACGCCAGGGACATGCGCGTCGGCGAGGATCTCGCTCGCCATGTCCCCGTGGAGGGCTTCGTCCAGGCTGGCATCTTTCATAGAGGTCCCCTACACGACTGGTTCCGGGTGTCGGCGGTTCCGCTCGCGAGGCCGCCCCAGGGGCGACGCCCCGCGACCCTTCCCGGCGCCGGGCCATTCTGGCGACGCGCCTCCGCGGTCACGGTTCCGCACGGCTGTCCGCGCTGGACGTGTGCCGTTCCCAGCCGTGGCGGCGATCCTCATGCCACGGCGGAGAAGTCGACTTTCCTGTCCTCAGGGATAGAGGGTGTGTCGCTGCACCGCAAATCAATCAATGTTTCAGATTGTTGCGATGACGCGAAGGCAGATTCGGATTTTGAATCAGATCCCTATGACAGAAGTCGTGAGCACCATCGCAGCACGCGACGGACGCGGGCGCGGAATCGCCACGGTGCCTGGCGCACCCGTCAGGGGCCAGGTGCCGGACGAAGGTCGTCATGAATCCACCGCCGGGCGCGCCGCGTCTGGAGCCTCGGACGGCATGGTCCCTGTCCCCACCCGGACAGGGGCGTGATGGTGGACGACGGGCGGGAGAGAGGGAAAGAAAGGACGAGAGGAAGACAGTCAGGGTCGACCGAGCCACGAAAGCGGGGCTAACGCCCCTGCCCGGCCGACCCCACTATCCCCCGGTCAGTTCGCCTGACGCCGCAGGAACGCCGGGATCTCCAGGTGATCCTCGCCGTGCGAGGACACCGGACGATCGTCGGGATTGACGGTCATCGGCCCCCCGTCATCGGCGGCGGCCTCCCGGCGTCCACCATGCCGATCCTCCGCCCAGGCGTCGCGCCGGTCATCGCGGCGGTCGCCGCGCGGCTCGACGTGGTGATCCCCCCGATGATCGTCCCCGACAACGGCCCGCCGGAACCCGGTCATGCGCTGGAACAGGCTCAGGCGTTCGCCCCGACCGGAACCGTGACCGTCGCCCTGCTCATGGCCCTGGCCACGCGGCTGACCATGTCCGCCCTGAACCCGGCCACCGGCGGTCACCCGCAGTCCCGGCTGATCCCCGCGCGGCGCCATCGGACGCCCGGCGGACTGGGGCTGGGGCTGGGGCTGAGGTTGAGGTTGAGGTTGAACGGGGCGCGCCGGCTGATGGGCTTGCGGCTGCGCCGCCAGCGCGGTCTGCCCCACCGACTGGGGCGCGGCATAGCCCTGGGCCGGCGGCGTGGCACCGGCACCAGGCCGGGGCACCTGCAGACCACGGGTGGCCGCCGGATCCATGCGCGGCGCCCCGGGCGTGGCCGCCGGTTCGGGGATGAAGGCGCGGGCGCCGGCCGCCGCTGGCTGGGACGACGCGACGGACGGTTGGGCGGCCGGAGTGGCCGCCGGCCGCGCCACCGGACGGGCCGGGGCGGCGGCGGGACGGGCCGGCGCCGCCGCGCGCGCGGCGGAGGGACGCGACGGCGCGGGCTGGGCTGGACGGGTGTCGCCGTCCAGGACCGCCGCCGGATCCAGCAGGCCATCAGCCGCCATGTCCGCCGCCGTGTCGTCCAGCACCTCGGACACCGCCGACTGGGTGGCGCGGACGCCGGGCTCCGCGATGGCGCGGGCCGCCGGCGCGGCAGCCCCCACCAAGGACGCACCCGTCGCGGTCACCTTTCCGGCGGCGCGCTCCTGGGCGGCGCTGGCCAGCCCCAGCCCGAAGCCCCCCGAGACCTGACCACTGCCGTCGCGCGGCTGGGTCTGGGCAACGGCATCGATGCCCGTGGCCACCACGGAGACCCGCATGCGGCCGTCCAGGCCGGCATCCAGGCTGGACCCGAAGATGACGTTGGCCTCCTCGCAGCGCACCTCCTCGCGGATGCGGTTGGCGGCTTCGTCCACCTCGTACAGGGTCAGGTCGTTGCCGCCGGTGATGTTGATCAACACCCCGCGCGCGCCGCGCATGGAGGTCTCTTCCAGCAGCGGGTTGGCGATCGCCGCCTCGGCCGCCTCGATGGCCCGGTTCTCGCCGCTGGCCTCGCCCGTGCCCATCATGGCGCGGCCCATGTCCATCATCACCGTGCGCACGTCGGCGAAGTCCAGGTTGATCAGACCCGGCATCATCATCAGGTCGGTGACCGAGCGCACCCCGGCATAGAGCACGTCATCGGCCATCTTGAAGGCGTCGGCGAAGGTGGTCTTCTCGTTGGCGACGCGGAACAGGTTCTGGTTGGGGATGATGATCAGGGTGTCCACGTACTGACCCAGTTCATCGATGCCGCCCTCGGCCAGACGCATGCGATGCGCGCCCTCGAACTGAAACGGCTTGGTGACCACGCCCACCGTCAGGATACCCAGGTCGCGGGCGCAACGGGCCACCACCGGCGCGGCGCCCGTGCCGGTGCCACCGCCCATGCCAGCGGTGATGAAGCACATGTGGCTGCCCTTCATCTCGGTGGCGATGGCGTCGTAGCTCTCCTCGGCCGCCGCGCGGCCGATATCCGGGCGGGCGCCGGAGCCCAGGCCGTGGGTGGTCTCGGCGCCCAGTTGAATGCGCCGGTCGGTGCGCGCCTGGGCCAGCGCCTGGGC
>JANQGN010000432.1 GCA_028277295.1 Rhodospira sp. | reverse complement strand
GTGCCGGGTCTGTCATGCCTTCGACGCGATGGATCCCGACGAACAGGGGCGGCGCGCCGGGTTGAAGCATCCCGATGCCATGATGGAAGGGCGCCACTGTATCGAATGCCACAAGGGCATCGTCCATGAATTGCCGGAGGGATATGAGCCGTGAGCCGCTGGTCGCGTTCCATTCGTGCCGGCGGCCGGGCGCGGGTCGCCGGAGTCGCCGCCATTCCGATCGCCGTTCTGTTCGTCGCCCTTGTTGTCACCGTCGCCGCGCCGTCCGCGCTGGCTGGCGAGGCCGTCTCGGCGATCGCCAAGGGAGGCCGTCTCTACGATAACTGGCGAGTCGAATTGAACCTGCGCGACCGCCGTATCTCGCACTTGCCCGAGCCCGAGATTCTGGGCACGGAGGCCACCGCCGCCGGCCGCTGCGTGACCTGTCACGGCTGGGACTATCAAGGGCAGTACGGCCGCTCCGGCGGTCTGGTCGACGGCATCGCCGCGGCGGCCGGGGGCGATCCGCGGGCGGTGCTGGCCGTTCTCGGCGACCGGATCCATGGCTATGGACAAGACCTGCGCGGCGAGGATCTGCGCAACCTGGCGCTCTTCGTTACCCGGGGCCAGGTGAACATGGACGACTGGATCGACCCGGCCAGCCGGCGCGCCCATGGAGATCCGGGTCAGGGGAGCATCTATTTCCATTCCATCTGCGCCGGCTGCCACGGCGCGGATGGCATGGCGGTGGCCTCCATCCCGCCCCTGGGGGACTTCAGCCGTGACGAGCCGTGGCACGCCCTGCATGTCATCCTGAACGGCCATCCCAACGGCTCCATGCCGCCGCTGCGGGCGCTGGAGCACGCGCGCCTCGCGGACACGCTGGCCTACATGCAGACCCTGCCCAGCCGTCCGGCCATCGCCGCCATTGTTCACGGCGGCCGGCTGTACGACACATGGTACACGGAGAACGGCCGGCCGGCGCCCGAGGGATGGCACCCGGCCTATCCCAAGGCGGCGCGCGAGGCCCTGGAGGGTGATACCGAGGCCAGCCGCGTGCGCGCGCAGCGGTACAGTTGGCGTTGCGTCGCCTGCCACGGCTGGGACTATAAGGGTCGTGACGGGGTGGCACGTTCCGAGAACCTGGTTCCACATGTCGGCATCGATGGCATGGCCGGCATGTTTCCCAAGCGGGTCGAGGGCGTTCTGACCGATGACACCCACGACTATGACCGCCTGCTGACCGCCCGGGACATCGAGGACCTCGCCATGTTCGTCAGTCGCGGGCAGATTGACATGAGCCAGTGGATCGATCCCGGGACCGGCGCGTTCCTGGGCGACGCGGCGGCGCATGCCGCGTACTACCAGACCATTTGCGCCACCTGCCACGGCGTGGACGGGCGCGGGGTGCGCACCATGCCGCCCTTGGGTCGCATGGTGACCCACGATCCCGAGCGGGCGCTTCATAGCGTGTTCAACGGCCATGCTGGCGACGACATGCCGCCGCTGCGGGCCATGGGCGCGGACCTGGCGGCCGGGATTCTCGCCTACGCCGCGACGCTGCCGAGGCGGAAATGATGACCCGTGGCGTCGGTCAGGTGCCTCGACCGCCCGCCGTGGGCGGTCGTTCCTCGGTGGCGCCGATCTTCGTGTTTGGGGCGGTCTGGAGGCCGGTTTGGGGGTCGGCCTCGGGCGCGGCGTGCTGGGCGGCGGGGACATCGGCGGCCGCAACGACCGGTAGAACGAAGGCGATGGTGGTGCCTCGCTGCACGCCATCGGACTCCAGCCGAATGCGTCCGCCGTGGCGCTCGACGATGCGCCGGCAGATGGCCAGGCCGACGCCGGTGCCCGGGAATGCCCCGGAGGGCTGGAGGCGCTGGAACACGGCGAACAGGCGGCCGATCTGCCGGGGATCGACGCCGATCCCGTTGTCTGTGACGCGCACTTCGCAACAGCTGTCGGGCAGGGGGCGCGCGGTGATGACAATATGCGGGGGCCGCTCCGGCGCGGTGTACTTCAGGGCGTTGTCCAGGAGATTCTGGAACAGGCGCGCCAACTGGCCCTCGTCGCCGCGCACGGTGGGCAGCGGCTGACGTTCGATGGCCGCGTTGGTCTCGCGGATGGCCGCGTCCAGCACCAGGATCGCCTGGTCCAGGGGCCGGTCGAGAGGCACCGGGTCAAGCTGGATCTCGCCCCGGCCGACGCGCGAGAACTCCAGCAAGTCCCGGATCATGTCATGCATGTGGCGGGCGCCATCCAGGGCGTAGTCGAGAAACTCGCGCTGCTCGCCCTCAAGACTGTCGTCCAGGCGCCGTTTCAGAAGGCCCAGGAACTGGGACACCATGCGCAACGGCTGTTGCAGGTCGTGGGACACCGCGTAGGCAAACTGCTCCAGGTCGGCGTTGGAGCGGCGCAAGTCCTCCTCGAGTTTGCGACGTTGGCTGATATCACGGGTGAGGCCCTGCATGCCGGTGAAGCGACCGTGGTCGTCGAAAAAGAGGCGCAGGTTGACCTCGGTCCAGACGGTCGAGCCATCCCGGCGCCACTGCTCCACCTCCAGCCTGGTGTCCAGGTGGCCCTGGATCGCGCCTTGACGCACCATCTCGCCGCCGCTGCGGATCATTTCCTCCAGGCGATGGCGCGCGCCGGGGGTGATCGCCTGGTCCGGCGGCAACGTCATCACTTCATCGGCCGTGAAGTCGCGCAGCCGTTGCACGGACGGACTAATGTAAGTATAGCGCAGCGATTCGTCCAAGGTCCAAATGACGTCGACCATGTTCTCGGTGAGCATACGCAGCCGGCGTTCGCTGTCGCGCAAGCGGAATTCGGCGGCGCGACGGTCGGTGATGTCGGCGAAGGCCAGGAACACCGCGTCCTCGCCTTCGTATATGATGCTGTCGGCCGACAGGTGAACCCAAAACGCGTGTCCGTCTCCCCGCCGAAGGCGCATCTCCCGGTCGACCACGGCGGCCCCCTTGGCAACGCCGCGGAGCAGCGCTACGCCGTCCTCGGGGCTGGCGAACAGGGCCAGATCGGCGGTGATCCTGCTGGTGGGGTCCGGCAGATCGACGATATCGCCCAGCATGGCCCGGGCGCGGGGATTGGCGAACAGCACGCGGCGCCCGTCCGGGGTCAGGACCAGCACGGGCAGGGGCGCCGCCTCGATCAGCATGCGGTAGCGGGCCTCCGCCGTGCGGCGTTGTTCGGCTTCCCGGGCCAGTCTTTGATTGAGGGAGAAAAACCACACCCCAAGAGCGCCCGAGGCCAGCAGCACCAAGGCGCCGAAGCCCAGGATTCCCAGCAACCAGCGGTACTCCGCTTCAAGCGCCGCCGGGTTGGTGGCCTGGGCGCCCGATCCGTGCGCGTGGGTGTGGTCCGCTGGCGGCGCGGACCCGGTGTCTGGCTTGATCCCGCCCTTGGACGCCGGTCCTCTGTCTGACGTGGCGCCCACGCCGTCATCCCCGGGCGCGCCCGTGGCGTCGGGTCTTTCTGGCGGCACCGGGGCGGGGTTGGTTCCGCCCGCCGGCGTCGCGCCGATCACCAGGGCCAAGGCGCAGGTGGCCGCCAGCAGCGAGGCGCGCCAAGGACGTTGGGCGCGACCGGGAGGCGCGCCGCGATGCGCCGCGGCGTTAGACCCGGGTGCTCGCCGGCCCCGTCCCCATCCATTCCCGACCACGCTATCCTGTCCCGATCGGTCGACCGAGCCTGGGCCGAAGGTGTCGCTGCCCCTGGCGCCGCCGACGAAGTCCGCTGTCATGCGGACACTGTAGAGGCTTCCCCAGGGCCACGCCAGGGGCCATGCCGGTGAGCGGCAGTTCTCAGGATGCGTCTGTAACGACGGCACGTGCCGATGACTCCGGCTCTGATCGTAGGGTGCGCTCGACGGCCACGTCTGTGGTCGGCAGCGCACCGCCTCTCCTTTAAATGGTGCGCTGCG
>JANQGN010000279.1 GCA_028277295.1 Rhodospira sp. | reverse complement strand
ATCCACGGTCCGACCCCGCCGCTGGCCGGGGGTGGCCACCCCCGGCCAGCGGCTCAATCTTGCCGATCGAGCCGACCCAAACCATAAGACAAGCAAGTCCCGAGCGATCCGAACCGAATCGCCCAGGATGACCTTCTGGGGACGATTTTCTTCAATATCAGACTCTTAGTATCTGTCCGGAAAGCCTTGCCAAACACTACATACGGCGTACGATCCGGGCAAAGGCACACAGCATATTGCGGTTGCTGAGACTGTCCGGACGGGCTCTAAGACCCTTCACCTCCCATCTTCTTCCTCAGCAGGTCGTTCACCATCCCGGGGTTGGCCTTGCCCTGGGTGGCCTTCATGACCTGGCCGACGAACCAGCCGAGCAGCTTATCCTTACCGCCCTTGACCTGCTCGACCTTGTCGGGGTTGGTGGCCATCACCTGGTCAATCGCCGCCTCGATGGCGCCCGTGTCGGTGACCTGCTTGAGGCCGCGCGCCTCGACGATCGCATCCGGGGCCTCGCCGGTCTCGACCATGATCTCGTAGACCTCCTTGGCGATGCGCCCGGAGATGGTGTCGTCGGCGATCAGGTCGAGCAGCGTGCCGAGGTTCGCGGCGGAGACGGGGCTCTCGTCGATGCCCTTGCCCAACTTGTTCAGGGTACCGAACAGGGTGGAGATGACCCAGTTGGCGGCGGTCTTCCCATCTCGTCCCTGGGCCACGGCCTCGAAGAAGTCGGCCTCGCGGCGGTCCACCACCAGAACCGAGGCGTCATAGGGCGTCAGCCCGAAATCCTGGATGAACCGGGTCTTCTTGTCGTCGGGCAGTTCGGGCAGGGTGGCGCGGATGCCGTCGACGAAGGCGTCATCGAACTCCAGCGGCAGCAGGTCCGGGTCGGGGAAGTAGCGGTAATCGTGCGCCTCCTCCTTGCTGCGCATGGAGCGGGTCTCGCCCTTGCCCGGGTCGAACAGGCGGGTTTCCTGCTCCACCGCGCCGCCGGCTTCCCAGATCTCCACGTGGCGGGCGGCCTCCACCTCGATGGCCTGCATCACGAAGCGCACCGAGTTGACGTTCTTGACCTCGCAGCGGGTGCGCAGCTCGGTCGAGCCCACCGGCCGCACCGACACGTTGACGTCGGCGCGCATGGAGCCTTCCTCCATGTTGCCGTCGCAGGTGCCGAGGTAGCGCAGGATGGAGCGCAGCTTGCGCAGGTAGGCGCCTGCTTCCTCCGGGCTGCGCATGTCCGGCCTGGAGACGATCTCCATCAGCGCCACGCCGGACCGGTTCAGGTCGATGAATGACTTGGTGGGGTGCTGGTCGTGCAGCGACTTGCCGGCGTCCTGCTCCAGGTGCAGGCGCTCGATGCCCACGGCGCGGGAGGAGCCGTCGGGCATGTCCAGGATGACCGTGCCCTCGCCGACAACGGGCAACTCGTACTGGCTGATCTGGTAGCCCTGGGGCAGGTCCGCGTAGAAGTAGTTCTTGCGGGCGAACACGCTGCGATGATTGATCTGGGCGCGCAGGCCCAGGCCGGTGCGCACCGCCTGCTCGATACAGGCGCGGTTGATCACCGGCAGCATGCCGGGCATGGCGGCGTCCACCAGCGAGACATGACTGTTGGGGGCGCCACCAAAGGCGGTGGAGGCGCCAGAGAACAGCTTGGCCTGGGAGATGACCTGGGCGTGCACCTCCAGGCCGATGACGACTTCCCAGTCACCGGTCTCGCCGGTGATCATGTACGCGGGCGCGGGAATGGACTCCATGGGGGTATCCATCGGTCTCAGCCCTCCACAAGGCTCGGCGTGGCGGTGAAGGCCGCCGCTTTCTCCAGGGCGCGCCCGGCGCGCAGCACGGTTTCCTCGTCGAAGGGGCGGCCGATCAGTTGCAGTCCCTGCGGCAGCCCCTCGCTGGTCAGCGCCACCGGCACCGACAGGCCGGGCAGCCCCGCCAGCGACGTGGGCACGGTGAACACATCGTTCAGGTACATGGTCACGGGGTCGGTAACCTCCTGGCCCAGCGGGAAGGCCGCCGAGGGCGTGGTGGGGGTCAGGATCACGTCCACGCCATTGTCAAAGGCGGCCTTGAAGTCGCGGGCGATCAGCGCGCGTACCTTCTGCGCCTTCAGATAATAGGCATCGTAGTAGCCGGCCGACAGGGCGTAGGTACCGATCAGGATGCGCCGCTTGACCTCGGCGCCGAAGCCGGCGGCGCGGGTCTTGCGGTACATGTCATTGAGGCCGTCGCCGTCGTCCACGACCCGCAGGCCGTAGCGCACGCCGTCGTAGCGGGCCAGGTTGGACGATGCCTCGGCGGGGGCGATGATGTAGTAGGTCGCCAGGGCGTATTGGGTGTGGGGCAGGCTGATGTCCTTGATGGTCGCGCCGGCGTCCCTCAGCATCTCCATGCCGCGCGTCCACAGGGCGTCGATCTCGGGCGACAGGCCCTCGTCCGGGCGGTACTCCTTCGGAATGCCCACGGTCAGGCCGGCGACACCCTGCTCGATGGTGGCGGCGAAGTCGGGGACCGGCATGGGGGCGGAGGTGGAATCCCTGGGGTCATGCCCGGCCATGGCGCCCAGCATCAGGGCCGCGTCGGTGACCGAGCGGGTCATGGGGCCGGCCTGGTCCAGGGACGAGGCAAAGGCGACGATGCCCCAGCGCGAGCAGCGGCCGTAGGTGGGCTTCAGGCCGACGATGCCGCAAAAGCTGGCCGGCTGGCGGATGGAGCCGCCGGTGTCGGTGCCGGTGGCGCCCATGGCCAGGCGCGCCGCCACGGCGCTCGCCGAGCCACCGGAGGAGCCGCCGGGCACCTGGCGGGTGCCGGGCTCGCTGGTCCGGGTCCAGGGGTTGACGGCGCCGCCGAAGGCGCTGGTCTCGTTGGACGAGCCCATGGCGAACTCATCCAGGTTGGCCTTGCCCAGCATGACGGCGCCGGCCGCCCACAGGTTGGCCGAGACGGTGCTCTCATAGGGTGGCACGAAAGGCGCCAGGATGTTGGAGCCGGCGGTGGTCCGCACCCCGTCGGTGCAGAACAGATCCTTGATGGCCAGGGGGATCCCGTCCAGGGCACCCCGCGCCTGTCCGGCCTGGCGCCGCGCGTCGCTGGCGCGCGCCATCTCCAGGGCCTTGTCGCCGGTCTCGGTGACGAAGGCGTTGAGGCCCTTGTGGGCGTCCATGGCCGCGAGGTGGGCCTCGGTCAGGGCGACGGCGGTGATCTCGCCCGTGTCCAGGGCGGCGCGGGCTTCGGCAATCGTCCAATTGGTGGGGGTCAACTCGGTGGGGTTGGTCATTTTTGCGCTCCTACTCCACCACCTTGGGGACCCGATAGAAGCCACCCTGGCTGTCTGGCGCGTTGGCGGTCACGCGCGCGGCATCGTCGCCATCGGTGACTCCGTCGTCGCGCCAGGGCAGCGTCATCGCGGCGACGCTGGTCATGGGCTCAACGTCGCTGGTGTCCACCACGCGCAATTGCTCGATCCAGCCCAGGATGCCGGACAACTCGCCGGCCAGCGGGTCAAGTTGATCGTCGGGGACGTCGATCCGGGCCAGGAAGGCGATCTTGCGGACGGTTTCTTTGTCCAGGGACATGGAGTAGACATCTCCGATTCTGGAATTTTGGGGCGCGCTCGGCGGCCTTGTGTTTACTCGGAAGGATCCAGGCTTGGCAACCATGCTCGGTTGGGGGGAGACGCGGCGCGCGACGGGGAGCCAGGGGCGATGATCGTGCGGGACCCCGGGGCGATGGCGGCGGCGCTGCCAGCGCGTGGGGCCGTGTTCGGCCTGGACCTCGGCAGCAAGACCATCGGTGTGGCCACGTCGGATGTGACCCGGGTGGTGGCGTCTCCCCTGGAGACCCTGCGCCGCACGCGTTTCTCGCGGGACGTCGAGACGTTGTTCGCGCGCATGGATCATCGAGCGGTGGTTGGCCTGGTGCTGGGCTGGCCCAGGGAGATGGACGGCCGTGAAGGCAGCCGTTGTCAAGCAACCCGAGCATTTGCTGACAATTTGCTGAAAATGCGGGATATTCCCATACTTTTTTGGGACGAACGCTTGTCCACCAGCGCCGTCCAGCGCATGATGGTCGACGAATTCGACCTGTCGCGAGAGCGGCGGGCGGCGAAAGTGGATGCCTTGGCTGCGGCGTATATCCTGCAAGGCGCCCTGGAGGCGCTGGCCCGGGCTGTCCCCGATCAGCGGGCCTAGACGTGCCTCGGGCGTAACCCGGGGAACAAAGCCCTTGTGTCATGATGGGCGACAGGCCCAACCCCCTGGTTCTTCCACTGTCTCTCTCGGAGGGCGTGCATGAGCGATGACCTGCGGATGTCGGGTGCGATGCCCCCGACCGGCGCGGTGGCGCCGAAACGCGGGGCGCGCCGCAAGCGGGTGCTGAAAGGCGCGCGCCTGGTCCTGGGTGGGGGCATGTCCACCATCAACTGCACCATCAAGGACGTTTCCGCCACGGGCGCACGTGTTCGGGTATCGGACATCACCCAGGTGAGCGGGACCTTGCAATTGGCCATGCCCGACGGCGAAATCCTCGACGCCGAGGTGATCCGCAACACCGGCCTGGAGATTGGGCTGCGGTTCCTGGGCGATCAACGGCCATCGCTCGCGCCGCCGCCCGACACCCTGGAGGTGGTCATCGCTGACCTGGAGCAACTTCCGATCGACTCGCTGATCCTTCAGATCACCACCTTGCCGGAGCATGACGACGAGGAGGTGGCCGAGGCGGCCCGGGGTCTGCGTCTGGCTGCTGATAAGTTGACGAACGTCCTGA
>JANQGN010000161.1 GCA_028277295.1 Rhodospira sp. | reverse complement strand
TGGCGAGTCCTACTACCTGGCCGGCACCCGCGAACCGCACCTGAGCTACTTCGATCAGCCGCCGCTGGCCCTGTGGCTGGGCTGGGCCATGCTGGCGCTGACGGGGAGCGACGACCCGGCGGTGATCCGCCTTCCCTTCATCCTGATCTTCGCCGCCACGACATGGACGCTGTTCAGCCTGACACGGCGGCTCATCTCCGCCTGGGCAGGCTTCTACGCCGCATTGATGTTGAACATCTCGGCGGTGTTCACGGTCAGCGTCGGCGGCTGGTTCCAGCCCGACGGGCCGCTGATGCTGTTCTGGTTGCTGACCGCCTGGGCGCTGGCCCGGGTGATGCTGGAGCCGGAGCAACGGGACCGCGCCTGGGCCTGGTGGCCGCTGATCGGCCTGTTGCTGGGACTCACCCTGCTGGCCAAGTATCACGCTGTGTTCCTGGTGGCCGGCGCCGGACTGTTCGCCCTCACCCGACCCGACCAACGCCACTGGTTCCGCCATCCGGGACCCTACGCGGCCGGCCTGCTGGCGCTGGTGGTGGCCTCTCCGGTGCTGATCTGGAACGTCCAGAACGACTGGGTGTCCTTCGCCTTCCAGGGCGGCCGGTCGGTGGAGAGCGCGGGCCTGCGGCCGGAGTGGCTGCTCCGCAGCATCCTCGGCCAGATGACGTGGCTGTTGCCCTGGGTTTGGCTGCCCATGATCTGGGTGTTCGTTCGAGCCCTGCTGCGCGGCCCCACGGACGCCAACCGCACCGACTGGTTCCTGGCCTGCCTGGCGCTGGGACCAATCGCCTTTTTCACCATCGTCGCCCTCTGGGCGCCGCTGGGCTTCCATTTCCATTGGCAAGCCCCGGGTTACCTGATGCTGTTCCCGCTGCTGGGGCGGATGGCCGAGCGCGGCCTGGCGCGCCGCCCTCGGGTCACCGGCACGTGGCTGAGCGGATCCGTGGTGGTCACGAGCCTGGTGCTGGCGGTGCTGGCCAGCCACATCGCCACCAACTGGATCGCCCGCGCGGTGCCCCTGGACAAGGACCCCACCCTGGAGGCCCTGGAATGGCGCGCCTTGCGTCCGGACCTCAAGGACCTGGGCGTTCTGGACGGGGCGGAGACCTTCGCCGCCGCCGTGCATTGGGTGGAAGGCGGCAAGGTCGACAGCGCCGTGGGCGGCGCCCTGCCGGTCGTCGTGCTCTCCAACGATCCGCGCAACCTAGCCTTCACCCTGGACCTGCGCGAGGCCGAGGGCTGGGACATGCTGTTGATGGGCAGCGGCCGCCGGCTGAAGGACGACGTCGCCGCCCGCTTCGGCCAGAGCGTGGAACGCCTGGACCGAGTCAACACCTTCAGCCTGACTCGCGGCGGTGATGTGGTGTTCGAGGACGTTCAAGCGTGGCTTGGCCGGGGCTTCACGGTCCGCCGGGCGGTCGATTTCGACGGCCGGGATCCGGACAGCTACTTCGGGGATGGCTGGGGTCCCGTCGCCCCCACCGAGGACGCTCGCGCCATCATCGGGGACACCGCGACCTTGCTCATGGACATCGAGCCGCGCGTGCCCTATGGCCGGCTGCGGGTCAGCGCCCGTTCCACCACTGGACAACAAAAAGTTGCGGTGGCCTGGGATGGTGCGACCGTCGGCCGGCTGGTGCTGCCGGACGACGGCTCGGCGGTCTTGCTGGACGTGCCGGTCGCCGCTGGGCGGCGCGTTGATCGGCGTCAGGTGACGATAGCGCTAACCCCGGACCAGCCTGGCGTGCTGGTGGAGCGTGTCTTCCTGGAGCCGGACCCCCTGCCCTGACCGGGCGGGGGTCCGTGCCAGGCGGCTACTCCACGTCGGCCGCCACCATCATCCGGATGATGGCGTCGGGATCACGGACCTTGCCATTGTGCTCCGGTGGTCCCTTGCGGATGGCATCCACCGCCTCCATGCCCTCGGTTACCTGCCCCCAAATGGTGTACTGACCGTCCAGATAGGGCACGTCGGCCAGGCAGATAAAGAACTGACTGTTGGCCGAGTGCGGGTTCTGGGTCCGCGCCATGGAGCAGGTGCCTCGCACATGCTGGGCGACGGACGCATCCGAGAACTCCGCGCGCAGGTCTGGAAGGTCGGAGCCGCCGGTGCCGGTGCCCGTCGGATCACCGGTCTGGGCCATGAAGTCCTCGATCACCCGGTGGAACACCACACCGTCGTAGAAGCCCTGGCGTGTCAGGGTCTTGATGCGCTCCACATGATTCGGCGCCAGATCGGGACGCAGGGCGATGGTCACCCGGCCCGCCGGCAAGTCCATGTAAAGGGTGTTCTCGGGATCGACGTCCATGCCAGAGGCAGCGGCCATGGGTCTTGCCTTTCCTGTCAT
>JANQGN010000126.1 GCA_028277295.1 Rhodospira sp. | reverse complement strand
GTACGACGTCGAGGAGTGCCAGCAGCGCGGCATGACCTTCGCCGCGCCGCTCAAGGTGACCTTGCGCCTGCTGGTCTGGGACGTGGACGAGGAAACCGGGGCGCGCTCCATCCGCGACATCAAGGAGCAGGACGTCTACATGGGCGACATGCCGCTGATGACGTCCAACGGCACCTTCATTATCAACGGCACCGAGCGGGTCATCGTCTCGCAGATGCATCGGTCGCCGGGCGTGTTCTTCGATCACGACAAAGGCAAGACCCACTCGTCGGGCAAGTATCTGTTCGCCGCTCGGGTGATTCCCTATCGTGGCTCCTGGTTGGACTTCGAGTTCGACGCCAAGGACCTTGTGTACGTGCGCATCGACCGGCGCCGCAAGCTGCCGGTGACGACCTTGCTGTATGCCCTGGAGGGCGCGGCGACCCTGAGCCTGCGCGCCCAACGCCGGGCCGAGGGCCGGGACCTGGACCTGCTGGAGGTCCAGGGCATGACGGCCGAGGAAATCCTCGCCTACTTCTACGACATGCTGACCTTCGAGCGGGACGAAAAGGGCTGGAAGATCCCCTTCGATGCCGAGCGCATGCGTGGCGCCAAGCTGTTGAATGACCTTGTGGACGCGGACACCGGCGAGATCAAGCTGGAGGCCGGCACCAAGGTCACCCAGCGGGCCGCGCGCAAGCTGGCCGAAGGGGGCATGGTCCATCAGCGGGTGTTCGCCGAGGAACTGGCGGGCCGTTACGTCGCCGAGGACATGGTCAACGAGGACACTGGCGAGATCTTCGCCGAGGCCGGCGACGAACTGACCGAGGACATGCTGGCCGAGATGGAGAAGGCCGGTGTCACCGCCTTGCGGGTGCTGCACATCGACCATGTCAACGTCGGCCCCTACATGCGCAACACCCTGGCGCTGGACAAGAACACCAGCCGCGAGGAAGCGCTGATCGACATCTACCGGGTGATGCGCCCGGGCGAGCCGCCGACCCTTGAGACGGCCGACGCCCTGTTCCGGGGGCTGTTCTTCGACGCCGAGCGCTACGACCTTTCGGCCGTCGGCCGCGTCAAGATGAACGCCCGCCTGGGCTTCACCAACGACGAGGTGCCCGACACAGTGCGGGTGCTGCGCCGCGACGACATCCTGGCCATCATCAAGCTGCTGGTGGAGATGAAGGACGGCCGTGGCGAGGTGGACGACATCGACCACCTGGGCAACCGCCGGGTGCGCTCCGTCGGCGAGTTGATGGAGAACCAGTACCGCGTCGGCCTGCTGCGCATGGAGCGGGCCATCCGCGAGCGCATGAGCGCCGTGGACATCGACACCGTCATGCCGCACGACCTGATTAACGCCAAGCCGGCCGCGGCGGCGGTGCGCGAGTTCTTCGGCTCCTCGCAGCTCTCGCAGTTCATGGACCAGACCAACCCGTTGTCAGAGGTCACCCATAAGCGCCGCCTGTCGGCCCTGGGTCCGGGCGGTCTGACCCGCGAGCGCGCGGGCTTCGAGGTGCGCGACGTGCATCCGACGCACTATGGCCGCATCTGCCCGATCGAGACGCCGGAAGGTCCCAACATCGGCCTCATCAACAGCTTGGCCACCTTCGCGCGGGTCAATCAGTACGGCTTCATCGAAAGTCCCTATCGGCGCGTGGTGGACGGCCAGGTGACCAACGAGGTCATCTACATGTCGGCCATGGAGGAAGGCAAGTTCACCATCGCCCAGGCCAACGCCGAGCTGGATGACCAGGGCCGGTTCGTGCATGAGCTGGTCAGCGCCCGGCGCGCCGGCGACTACGAGATGGTGCAGAGCAGTTCGGTCAATCTGATCGACGTCTCGCCCAAGCAGTTGGTGTCGGTGGCCGCCGCCCTGATCCCGTTCCTGGAGAACGACGACGCCAACCGCGCGCTCATGGGCTCGAACATGCAGCGCCAGGCGGTGCCGCTGGTGCGCGCCGAGGC
>JANQGN010000109.1 GCA_028277295.1 Rhodospira sp. | reverse complement strand
CCAGGCCCTGGGCCTCGCAATGGTCGTAGATGTCCTCGAACAGCGGATCGAACTCGTTGACCGCGTCGATGCCATAGGCTTGGCTGCCCATCTCCGCCCTGCCTGAGCGGCCGAGCGGAGGCTCCAGGGGATAGTCCGGGTCGTCGTTGATCTTGACGAGGAAGAACTCCAGTTCCGGGGCAACGATGGGATGCCAGCCACGCTCGGCGTACAGGGCGAGGACCCGTTGCAGCACGTGGCGCGGTGCCACGGTTACCGGTTCGCCGGCGCGATAGACGCAATCGCTGATCACCTGGGCGGTGGGTTCCTCGTACCAGGGTACCATGCGTACGGTTGTGGGATCGGGCACCAGGAACACATCCGGGTCCTCGATGCCGATGGGGTCGTCATCCGGATAGCCGCCGGTGACCGTCTGTGTGAACACCGATTCCGGCAATCGGAGTCCTTTGTTGCGTAAGCTTGAGAGGAACTTCTGCGCGGGCAGGATTTTGCCACGGGGGATGCCGGACAGATCCGAGACCATGCACTCCACCTCGGTGATTCCGCGGGCGCGCACCCAGTTCTCCAGCGCGGCGAGGTCGCCGGGCCGGGGACGGTCGTCGCCAGGACTGGCGGTGGCGATGGGCGTGGCGGCGGTGTCACCCTCGGGCGCGGGCCGGTGGGTTGGTGTCTGAGGCAAGGTCACAATCTTGGGTCCAGTTGGAGGGGCGGCCGAGAGAGAGCCCCGAGGGGACCCTCTGGGCGAGCATGTCCCCGAATGTAGCGGGTCAAGGCGTGTTCGCAAGATCTCGACCACGCCCGCGTCGTCTGCCCAAGGATTGCGTTGGCTCTGGCCGACCCCATCTTAACTGGCGCAGGTGGAGCGCAATATACTCGTTTAAGTAGCGGGGCGGCGCGGAACGCTGACGGTCAGGGGGCCTCATGCACGACACAACGTATACATTCCTGGAACGAAGGGTGGACGGCGCGGTTCACGTTGTGGGCACCGTTCTGGTGGGCCTGGGGGCCCTGGTGCTGTTGGCGCTGGTCGCGGTGCGCGGGGATGTCGCCCGGATTCTGGCGGCGGCCACTTACGCGCTGGGTCTGCTGGCGTCGTTCGGGTTCTCGGCGGCCTATAACATGACCATGGCGCCGCGGGCCAAGGCGGTCCTGCGCCGCCTGGACCATGCGGCCATCTATCTGCTGATCGCCGGCACCTACACGCCGTTCGCGGCCATCGCCATGGGCGGGCCGGTGGGCATCGGGCTGTTGGTGGTGGTGTGGACCGTGGCGCTGGTTGGCCTGGTGCTGAAGATGGTCTGGCCGCTCCGGTTCGCGCGCCTCTCCTTGGTGCTCTACCTGGCGCTTGGATGGGCGGGCCTGGTGGTCATCAGCGAACTTGTGACGGCGCTGCCGATCTCGGCCCTGGTGCTGATCCTGATCGGCGGGCTGGTCTACACGACGGGTGTTGCATTCCATCTGTGGCGGAGCCTGCGGTTCCACAATGCGATCTGGCATGGTTGCGTTCTGGTGGCCGCTGGGTGTCACTATGCGGCCGTGGTGACGTCCATTGTTCCACCGTGACGGGGGAAGCGCTCTGTCCGCCGGCTTGACCTGGTCTCGGGGGGCTGATACCCCGGCGGTAGCCCCTTCGCGCTGCCCGGGAAAACCGCCGTGAGCTACCTCAACCACATCCACGCCCTCAATCGTCACGATATGGCGGGCTTCCGGCCGTTTTTCGTCTCCGGCCGGGAAGTGGGCTGGATACGCCATGCGCTGGCCGACAGGCTGGCGGAGGCGGAGGAGGCGTTCGAGGTGGGGCCGTTCGGCGTGTCGCTCAGGGCTGAACTGAGTGAACCGGAGGCGCGGTCCCAGGCGGTTGCCCGGGTGCTGGCGCCCTTGACGGAAGAGGGTATGCTGCCGCCGTGCAAGGGCGAAGCCTACGTTGTGTCCGAGGGGTGGGGCGAACCACCCTTGTTCATGCTGGATCGGGCCCATGTGGCGGCGCTGGGTGTGCGTGCCTATGGGGTTCACATGAATGGGTACGTGCGGACAGCCGACGGACTCCACCTTTGGGTTGCAAGGCGGGCCCAGGATCGCCTGGTGGCGCCCGGTAAGCTGGACAACATGGTCGCGGGGGGGCACGCGGCCGGGTACACCCTTTGGCAGACGCTGGAAAAGGAATGCGAAGAGGAGGCGGGCATCGGCCCGGCGCTGTCCCAACGGGCGCGCCCGGCTGGCATGGTCTCCTACTGCCTGGAGACCGAGCGGGGACTACGGCCCGATACGCTGTTCGTGTTTGATCTTGAAGTGCCGGCCGACTTCCAGCCTCGCAATACAGACGGCGAAATTGGCACCTTCATGCGGTGGCCGGTCGAGCAGGTCCTGGAAACGGTGCGCGTCACAGAGGCATTCAAGTTCAACGTGCCGCTGGTGATTCTGGACTTCGCGGTCCGCCACGGCCTGTTGGCCGCCGACACAGAACCCGAGTACTGCGACATTGTCCAGGGCTTGCGCCGAGGGGCGGTGCGCTTCCACCCGCCGCCGGAGTGAGCGGGGGCTTCGGACGCACCCACGGTACGTGGTCGGGGTGGTCAGGCCGCGTCCGATCTGCTAATCAAACGCCGGCCGATGGACCCGCGCCGCCGCGTCCCTGGGGCGCGTCTTCACCTGACCTCGGCTGAGACCGCGGACGGTCGGGTCGATCCTGTCCCGTGAAGGGTCTCTCTGCGTCGAAGCATGGCCCCGTAGCTCAACTGGATAGAGCACCGGTTTCCTAAACCGGGGGTTGCAGGTTCAAGCCCTGCCGGGGTCACCACTTTCCCGAAATTCGTCAATTATTTCAATGCCTTGTTCGGGAACGTGACGAACCTTTCGGGCCGGTTAGTCAATGCTAGCTTTTCGTTCAGGCGAGCGAAGGCTTGGTCGGCCAAGTCCACCTGCCCGGCCTCGCGGCAATACCGCTGCACGTCCTGCAAGCTTTTGTGACCAGAAACGGCCATGATCTGGTGCGGCGAGCACCCCGCTTCCGCCAGCCGCCGGCAAGCGGCCTTGCGCAGTCCATGCGCGGAACAGCCGTCCAGGTCGGCCGCGCGGCAGGCGTCCCGAAGACGTTTCCAAAGCCGTTCACGGTGAAGGGGCGGCCCCTGACCCTCAAGCCCACCCTGGCCCGCTTCATCCGCGTGCGTCGCGAGGGCGCGGCGTTGATGCTGATCGAGGGCCAGGAACACGGCTTCGCGCCCGGGTCCGTCCTGCATATCCTGGAGCCGGATGTGTCCCAGGAAATCTATGGGCGGCCATCCCATGAGGGCGCGTCGCAATCGGCCCTGTTGGACGAGGCGGCCACCCTGTTTCGCCGCAATTGCTACTTAAGAGGCAGTCAAGCGGGATTCGTCATCCTCTGATAGATAGGCGCGGCCCAATCCACCGACGACGTGGACGCGGTGCGCAAGGCCATGCGCGATACCAGGGGACCGGGCGGCGTCCGCAACCTGTTTCTGTACTCCCCCAACGGCAACAAGGACGGTTTCAAGGTCATCCCCATCGCTGGGGTCGCGGCCCGCGAGGAGGTCTTGCACATGAAGACCGTCACGCGCGACGGTGCCCTGGCCGCGCATCGGGTCCCGCCCAAGCTTCTGGGCATCGTGCCCAGCAACTCCGGCGGCTTCGGCGACGTGGAGAAAGCGGCCGATGTCTTCGCCCGCCAGGAAATCCTGCCCCTGGCCACCATGATCGCCAGCGCCATCAACGACTGGATCGGCGAGGCGGTGGTGGGGTTTGGGGGAGAGATGTCGGGGTGTGAAGAACGCAGGGTTGGGCCGAAAGCGGCCTGGCGAGTTGAGGGCAACACGCTGAGGCACGGTGCCATTCGTGCATGGAAGGCCATGATCAGAAGTCCCATGCTCCGGTCCGGTCACCATGGGTCGAACGGGTCACCGCCCAGGGCTCTGAACTCGGATGACAGATCCGTTAGGGTGCTCGTTTCCGTTGGAGATCCTTCGCGTCCTGCGGACGCTCAGGATGAGGGTTTTCACTTTTTAAGGGCTTCATCCTGAGGAAGCGGAGCGACCGAAGGATCTCCATCGATGGTCCTGACCCTCTCGGATCGTGACTCATGAACGATCATCCATCCGCGTTCGGAGCCC
>JANQGN010000528.1 GCA_028277295.1 Rhodospira sp. | reverse complement strand
GGCGGCGGCGACGCGCGAGGGGTTGCAGCCATGGATCCGGCGGAAGGCGGCGGAGAAGTGGCTCGGATTCGAAAATCCGACCGACAGCGCCGCTTGCTGGACCGAGTGACCCTCCTGCTCGATCAGCCGGCGCGCCTCGACCATGCGCAGGGTGCGCACATAGCTGGCGATCGTCATGCCGAACCGCTCCCGGAACCCAGCCTTCAAATAGCACTCGTTCAGACCGATCCGCCGAGCCAGCCGGGCGATCGTCGGCGGATCGGTCCACTCGGCGCGCAGGATATCCATCGCCTCGTCCAGGGCCGCCTTCTTGCGGCGGCAAACGCAGTCGCGCGGCGCCGTGTCGGGCGCCAGAAGCCGCGCCAGCAGGTCGAGCGCCAGGGACTCCGCGCGAAGCCGGCCGCAGGGCGTGTCCATATTGACCCCGTGAAGGGTCTCGGCGACGGTCAACAATCGGGCCACCGCGCCATCAAGTCGCACGCACACCGGGCTATGTCCGGCGAGAATGCGGCCGATGGTCCGATTAAAGGCGCGCGGGCTGTCCTCGCGCCAGGCGTCGACCATGTCGGTTGGCACGTCGATGGAGAGGCACCGCATCCGGTCCAGGGCGGCCGAGCGCCCATGAAGGACACCAAGGTCGCCCGCGCGCAGCCAAATCTGGCCCCCCGCCACCTGATCGCGCAGACCAAGCGCCGGGGCCGTCAACTCGAACCGGCCGTCCAGCATGATGCTGAACCCGAACTGCGGCCCCATGAACGCGTGCGAGTCCTCAAGCGCGGCGCGCAGCCAATAGTCCGCCAAGCTCAGGGTCAGTCCATCGCGAAACTTGTGGACGTCCACGCATCCCGCGCCATGCGCATGGCCGATATCCAGGCAAAGGCGTGTGTCCGTGCGGATCCGTGTGCTAAAGGTCTCGCGAATGCGGGCCTTTTGTGTGTAATAGTCCGAAACTTGGGCGAAATGGTGCGGTGGCCGCGGGGGCATCGGCTCCGGGCCGGACCGGGACAAGCACATGATGGCGGACCTCCGTTCCGGGCAAGGAGCCTTGCCCCAACGACAGGTGGCTTCAGGTTGTCGGGGAGAAGCACGGGGGATGCACGGGCCATGAGGTGGCAACGCTGACCTTAAACCCACACGACGTGTGGGCTCATGGCTCCAAACCTTCGTGACGAATGATACGCATTCGCGATCAACAGGCAACGTTTTTTGGACGGCCTCCAGGGCGGATCGCCTCTCATTTGACCTACCTGGTGGGCTCAATGAGAGGCGCGAGTCCGCCCTAAACAATGGATTTAGAGCAAATCCCGAGCGATCTGGCACAGGTCGCCCTGGAAGATCTTTTGGGGACGATTTGCTTGAAAAACAAATTGTTAGAGCCCGTCCGGAAAGTCTCGGCAACCGCAATATAGGGTGTGCCTGTGCCCGGATCGCATGCCGTATGGGGTGTTTTGCAAGGCTTTCCGGACAGACCCTAGGCACCAGGCTCAGGGTAGCGAACAGAACAAAGCCTGGCGATGGCGAGCCTGCGCGTGATGAGAACGCCGAGGATGAGAGCCTCTCCAAAACGAAGACCTCATCCCGAGCGCCTGACAGGTGCGACGGATCTCCATCGATGGTCTCTATCGTCTCGGACGGCACGTCGGGAGTAATCGTCCACCCGACTTCGGAGCCTGGGGTGACACGTGTTCATATTTTTGGCGCGGGCCGGCGACTTGCTGTGAACGGGCGTCGAGCGGCGTCGCTGATTTTGGTCGCTGCTGGTTGGCACATCGCTGGCGTGGGGCGGCTCCCACATCTGATGCGGACCAGGAGGCCCATGGCCGCATCTTTAGCGTCCAAAGCGGTCATGCAAGTGTGGTTTGATGAGGGCAACACGTCTTCAGAATATCCCTTGATTCTTCCCTGAAAACGTGGTGGGAATGCGGATCATTCGCACAAACGCGATGCGGATACTTGACATGCCGCCACGCGGGGGACGGGGCTACGTCATTAGCCACGCCCGCCGGTGCATTCATTCACCCTGCCGCGCGGGACGACCACCATGAACGACGACGACGCTTCGTCCAGCCGTCCGAATTCGGACCCCTCGGGGGGCGTGGAGGCGCTCGGGACGAGCGATCCCGCCGCTAACACGCCAGCGGGCGCCCTGTCTCCCGACTTCGGGACGAACGACCCCGCGGCGGTTGTGCCGGCAAGTGATCTGTCGCCGGCGTTCACCATCCCCTCCGTTACCGACATGGCGCCGCTTCCGTCGGGAACCCTGATCCCGACCACCGCGCCCACGGCCGTCTCGGATCAGGCCGCGCCCACGGCCGTCTCGGATCAGGCCGCGCCCACGGCCGTCTCGGATCAGGCCGCGCCTGCGGTCGCCCCCGACCAGGCCGCGCCTGCGGTCGCCCCCGACCAGGCCGCGCCTGCGGTCGCCCCCGACCAGGCCGCGCCTGCGGTCGCCCCCGACCAGGCCGCGCCTCTGGCCGCTCCGGACCAGGCCATGCCCCTCGCCGTGTCGGACGAAGCCGCACCCATGGCCGCGTCAGACCAGGCGGTGGACCCCTCCGCCTCCCTGCTGGAGGCTCCCGATATCGTCGGCGAAGGTGTCACCGATGCCGTCGCGGCGACGCCGCTGGATGGACTCGTGCCCGAGGGCCCCACACGGGACATGCTCAATCAGTCCCTGGACATGCTGGCCGTCGGTGGTCCGGTGGTCGTGATCCTCCTTTGCATGTCCATCATCGCCGTGGCGATCTTGCTGCTCAAACTCTGGCAGTTCCGGGCGGCGCGCCTGGGGCAAACCCGCGTGGCGCGCGACGCCCTGGCCCTGTACACCAATGGCCGTGTTCAAGAGGCGGTGTCCATCGCCGGACGCTGCCGCAATCCGGTCGCCCAGGCGCTGGCCCGGGCCATGCGCGGGCAGAGCCGGGGCCTGCCCGAACAGACGGTGCGGGAGGAAGTGGTGCGCGCGGGCGCCGAGGCGCTGCATGCCTTACGGAGCTGGTTCCGGGCCCTGGAGGTGATCGCGTCCCTGGCGCCCCTGCTGGGTCTGTTCGGCACGGTGCTGGGCATGATCGAGGCCTTCCGCCAATTGGAGGCGGCCGGGAACCAGGTCAATCCGGCGGTTCTGTCGGGCGGTATCTGGGAAGCCCTGCTGACCACGGCCGTCGGCCTGGCGGTGGCGATCCCGGTGATCGTCGTCCTGAACTGGCTGGAGCGCCGCGTGGATCAGGTGGCCCACGAGATG
>JANQGN010000461.1 GCA_028277295.1 Rhodospira sp. | reverse complement strand
CCCCCTTCCTTGAAGGCCTCGGCCGCCAGGCGGGCGTCGCCGGGGTTGTCCTCGACGAGCAGGATATCCATCGGTGCGGTGAGTCTCCATAGTGGATCTGTGACAGACGACACTGTCCGCGGTCGTTGGGGGCGGTCGGCGGGGGATGCCGAGGGCGCGACCGATGCCCACAAACGTACCGCAAGTTCGGCCGCGAGGGAAACCGTCGACGCCATCGAATCCGACCTCCCTGACACCGAGATCCCCGGGTCCGCCACGCCTTGGGTCGCGGGGCCCTCCTGGGCCTCCCAGGCGGTGACGGCGGCCGGAGCATGATCGCGTGGCATGGAGAGCGCCGTCGGCTCAGGACCGTCACACGGGCTCGGTTCGGGGCGGAAGGGGCCGACAGTGCTCATCCGTCCATCTCCTGACGTTCGGTGTGGGCCTCGGAATAGAAGCGAACGGTATTCTTGCCGGACCGCTTGGCGGCGTACATGGCCGCATCGGCGGCATCGATCAACGTTTCGTTGGTGTCGCCGTCGTCTGGGATCATGGCGACGCCGACGCTGGCGGTGAGCGGCTGCTCGGTGACGATACCGTCGAAGGGGTGGGTGATTTCCTGCAACAGTTTGACGGCCACCGCCTCGGTGGCATGGCGGTCCCGGACCTCGGGCAGGATGACCACGAACTCGTCTCCACCCAGCCGGGCCACTTCGTCCGAGATGCGCACGGCGCCGCGCAAGCGCGCGGCGACCTGCCGCAGCACCGCGTCGCCCACGGCGTGCCCGCCGGTATCGTTGATGTCCTTGAAGCCATCCAGGTCCAGGAACAGCAGCGCCGCGTGGCGTTGGTATCGGGTGGTCTGTTCAATGGTGCTGGCCAGAAGGCGCTGGAAAAGCTGTCTGTTGCCGAGCCCCGTCAGGGGATCGGTGGTGGCTTGGCGCAGCAGGTCCTGTTCGGCGTGGCGGCGGAACGTGATGTCGCTGAAGATGGCCACATAGCCGGCCGTCCCCCCCGAATCATCGTGCACCACGTTGATGCGCAGCCATTCCGGTATGACTTCCCCATGCTTGCGGCGGGTCCAGATCTCGCCTTCCCACGCCCCGGTCTCACGCAGTCGCTGCCAAAGGGCCTCGTAAAAGGCGGCGTCGTGGATGCCCGACCGCAGCACGGAGGACTGGGTTCCCACAACCTCCTGACTCTCGAATCCGGTCACGCGGCAGAAGGCCGGGTTGACGCGCACCACCTTGCCGGCGGCATCGGTGACCATGATGCCGGTGTCGATGGCGCGAAAGGCGGCCTCGGCCAAGAGCAGCCTTTGATTGGCGCGCTGGCGTTCGACGGCATAGAGAAGCGAGCGCTTGATCAACTGGCCGTCGCCGCGTCCCTTGACCAGATAGTCCTGGGCGCCGCGCTGAACGGCGCCTATGGCAATGTCCGTGGCGTCAATGCCGGTCAGAACGACGATGGCGATATCCGCGCGCGCGCGATGGACGATTTCCAGGGTTTCAAGGCCGATGGAGTCGGGCAGGGTCAGGTCGAGCAGGATGACGTCGAACGACTCTTGCCGCAGCAGGTCGAGACCATCGGCGAGCGAGGTCACATGCGTGAACGCCAGCCGTGCCCCATCCGCATCGTCCAGCAGATACTGAATGAGGCGCGCGTCACCCAGATTATCCTCAATGAGAAGGCAGCTCAGCCCTTCACCCAGATCCATGTCCATTGCCGCCGTACCGACCCATGTTCGCCGTTCCGCGGAAGGAGGTCACAGCGTGGCGGACGTTGGTGGTCGCATCGGGGAGTAATACATCGGAAGGCATCCCATCGGTGGCATGGCTCCCATTTCCCCCATCACAGTCCCCGCCCTCAACCATGTCGGGGTCGTCCGATGCGTCCCCCGCCGTTCCTCCCCACTGCGGCCCATGAACGCGCAATCGCAAGAGACGGTCAAGATCAAACCGGAGGCGCCACGGTTGCAGCCGAATGGCTTGGGTGTGATCAAGCGCTCTTGGGTCCCGAGGACCGTAGCGGCGCGTCGTCCGCCAGATGCAGTTGCGCGGCCGCCAAGGCGTCGCGTTGACGATCCGCCAGCGCGTCAACGTCGAAATCGTCGATCAGGTCGCGGAAAAGCTGATGCCAGTTGATCTCGGCCTTCAAGTGCATGAACACCGATCCCAGGCCGATCGCCGCCCGGTCCATCAGAACGAACTCACGCGGCGGCTTGACCCCGCCCACCTGCTTCAGCTTCTCGTGCACCCCCTCGGCCACATGGCGACCCTGCCGGCCGGTGTTGGTTTCCTGAATGCGCCGGGTGCGATCCTCCATCAGCGGCGCGTAGATGAACCGCGCCCAAAGGTTCAGGACCTCGATCAGGTCCTTGCTGAGGTCCGTGAAGCCCCAGCATTCGTAGGCATGAACGGCGCGGTCGTAGTCGTCGTCCCGCAAGGCGAAGAACAGGTCTATGACACCCTTCACGAAGTGCGGCGGGAAGACGCGGATGGCGCCGTAGTCCAGAAGGTTGATGCTGTGATCGTCGCGGACCGTGTAGTTGCCTAGGTGCGGGTCGCCGTGAATGACGCCGTATTCGTAGAACGGCACATACCAGGCGCGGAACATGTTGTAGGCAATCGTGTTGCGCACTTCGGCCGGCTCGTCCACGAACTGGAGCATGCGCCGGCCATCCATCCAACTCATGGTCAGCAGGCGCTGGGTGGACAACTCCGGCACCACGGTCGGGATGTGCACCTGCGGCTCGTCGCGCAGCATGAAGCCGTACAGCGCCATGTTGCGGGCCTCGCGGGCGTAGTCCAGTTCCTCGCGCAGGCGGTCGGAGATCTCGGCGTGGATGTCGCTGGGGTCAATGGCGCTGTCGGAACTGCGGTAGATGGAGATGATCCACTTGAGCTGCCGCAGGTCCGCCTCGACCACAGAGGCCATGTCCGGGTACTGCAACTTGCAGGCCAGGCGGGTGCCGTCGGTCAGGGTGGCCTTGTGCACTTGCCCCAGCGAGGCGGCGGCGGCGGCCTCGCGCTCGAACGACCCGAACCGGGCTGGCCAGTCCGGCCCCAATTCGGTCTTCATGCGTCGGCGCACGAAGGGCCAGCCCATGCGCGGGGCGTCGGCCTGCAACTGGGCCAGTTCGCGGGTGTACTCCTCCGGCAGCGCCTCGGGGATGCTGGACAGAAGCTGTGCCACCTTCATCAGCGGCCCTTTCAGGCCGCCCAGGGCCTCGCGCAACTCGCTGGCCTTGCGGCTTTTGTCGAAGCGCATACCCAGGTAGCGTTCGCCGGCGGCGCGCGCGGCGATGCCGCTCATGGCGGTGGACACCTGGGCGTAGCGGCGCACCCGTCCGCCCAGGTTGTTACTCTCGCGAGACTTGTTGTCGGGCATGGCTCAGGCCAACTGCTCCAGGTCGTCAATGAAATCGGTCAGCACGCCCAGGCCGCGCCGCCAGAAGGCGGGGTCGCTGGCGTCGAGGCCGAAGGGCGCCAGCAACTCGCGGTGACGCAGCGTGCCACCCGCCGCCAGCATCTCCAGGTACTTGTCCTGGAAGCCGGAAACCGTGCCCGCCTGGTGCACGGCATACAGGCTGTTCACAAGGCAGTCCCCGAAGGCATAGGCGTACACATAGAACGGGGTGTGGATGAAGTGGGGGATATAGCTCCAGAACACCCGGTAGCCATCGTCGAAGTCGAACGCCGGCCCCAGGCTCTGGCGCTGCACCTCCATCCAGATGGCGCTCAGGCGCTCTTCCGACAAGGCACCCTCGCGGCGTTCGGTGTGCACGCGGCTTTCGAAGTCGTGGAAGGCGATCTGCCGCACCACGGTGTTCAGCATGTCCTCGACCTTGCCGGTCAGCAGGGTTCGCCGCCGTTTGGGGTCGGTCTCGCCCTCCAGCATGGCGCGGAAGGTGAGCATCTCGCCAAACACCGACGCGGTCTCGGCCAGGGTCAGCGGGGTGTCCGACATCAGCA
>JANQGN010000433.1 GCA_028277295.1 Rhodospira sp. | reverse complement strand
TGGCGTCGGCATAATCGGTCTTGCCCGCCAGGTCGATGGCGACCAGATCCTCGGCCTTATGGTCGGCGAGGCTGGCCTCGATGAGTCCGACAACGTGCTCGGCGTCCGTCGGATCGAAGGCTTCGGTGTGGATGGGTCGTTCCTTTCATGACATGTCGTGACGCGGGACCTTAACCCCGCAAGGCTGTTCCGGCTGCATAGCGATCACCGCCCGTCTTGATCGGCGGCGTTCCCGGGTCGCGTTCCATAAGGCGCACCCTGACACAGACCCCACGACACAATGAGCCGTCAAGGGTCTGCCCGGCCAGCCCGGATGGCCGTGGCCGACGCCGCATGCCGAGGAATGGGCAGAAACACCCAGGCCGGCGGCGGCGAGTCGGCCAGTCGCCCGGCGGCGCGTGATGGAAGGCGATGGCTCGCCAGACGCCGCGCGGCCCGCGCATGAACCGGAACCAAAGAATACCCCGGCCGATCGAATACCGCAACCGGAACGGTTTCCAGGATATTCGTCCAGGCACACCAGCGGTGGAACTGCGCCAAGTTGTCGGCCCCCATCAACCAGACAAACCGGACGCGGGGAAAGCGCCGGCGCAAGGCGCGCAGGGTATCGATTGTATAGCGCGTGCCCAAGGCGGTCTCGATACCCGTTGGCACCAAACGCGGATGACGGCGCACCAGGGCCTGGGCCCGCGCCAAACGGTCAGCCTGCGGTGCCATGGGTTGACCAGCCTTGAGCGGGTTCCCCGGGGAGACCAGCCACCAGACCTGATCGAGGGCGAGCCAGCGCAACGCCTCCTGGCCGATGTGGCGGTGGCCATCATGCGCCGGGTTGAACGAGCCGCCGAGAAGGCCAACGCGTGTGCGCCGACGGTCGCCATAGGGAGGCGGAAGCAAGAGGCGGGACATCAGAGGATCACGGGGTTCACGGGGCGACCGGGGAGGGCATGGACACCGCGGCAAACCGGGCGGGCGTCACCGCTCCGCCCCAACCGGCGCATCCATCACCTCTGCGATCACCTCAGCCAGGGTGTCGGTCCACGGTCTTGGCACGACACCAAATGTGCGACACAGCCGATCCGTGCACAAGACCGCGTTCGCGGGCCGCCGCGCCGGCGTGGGGAAATCGGCCGTGGCAATGGCATGCACGGGCGGCCGCTTGCCCGTGCGCGCGGCCTGGGCGTCGATGATGGCACGGGCGAAGCCATGCCAGGTGGTCGGACCGGCCCCGGCCAGGTGATAGGTGCCCCAGGCGTCCGCGCGCCCGTCCTGCACCACCTGCCGCGCGATCTCCACCACCACACGGGCGATGTCGTGCGCCGCCGTGGGACACCCGTGCTGATCGGCCACGACGCGCAGTTCTGGCTTGTCCGCCGCCAGCCGCAGCATGGTCTTGACGAAGTTCTTGCCGTGGGCGCTGAACACCCAGGCGGTGCGCAGGATCACATGATGGGCGCAGGCGGCGCGCACGCCGATCTCGCCGGCCAGCTTGGAGCGCCCATAGGCCCCCAGCGGCCCCACCGTGTCGTTCTCGTCATAGGCCCCCTCCCTGGCGCCGTCGAACACGTAGTCCGTGGAGAGATGGATGATCGGAATGCCGACGTCGGCGCAGGCCATGGCCAGGGCGCGCGGTCCGTCGCCGTTGACCCGGGTCGCGAGGGCCTCCTCCTCCTCGGCCCTGTCCACGGCGGTATAGGCGGCGGTGTTGACGACCAGGGCATACCCCCCGGACCGGACCACGGCGGCGGCCGCCTCCGGGTCCGCCAGGTCCAGCGTCTCGCGTCCGACAACCTGGGGCTCCAGCCCCGCCGGCCAGGCGGCGCGGGCCAGTTCGGTGCCCACCTGACCGGTGCGCCCGGTTACCAGGATCCGGGCGGTCACGCGCTCACCCCCAGCCGCTGTCCCCCATAGACCCCGGCGCGCAGCGGCTGCCACCAGCCGGGATTGTCCAGGTACCACTGCACGGTCTGGCGAATGCCGCCAGCGAAGTCGTGACGCGGCGTCCAGCCCAGGGCGCGGCGGATCTTGCTGGCGTCGATGGCGTACCGGAAGTCATGGCCCGGCCGGTCGGTCACGTAGGTGACCTGCTCCCGTCGCGAGCGCTCGGCGGGCCGCAACTCGTCGAGGGTGTCACAAATGGTGTGCACAACGTCGATGTTCCGGCGCTCGCTATCCCCACCCACGTTGTAGCTCTCGCCCACCTTGCCGAGGGTCAGGATCGCCCACAAGGCGCGGGCGTGATCCTCCACATGCAGCCAGTCCCGCACGTTCTCGCCCTTGCCATAGACCGGCAGCGGCTTGCCCTCCAGGCCGTTCAGGATCATCAACGGGATCAGCTTCTCCGGGAACTGGCGCGGGCCGTAGTTGTTCGAGCAATTGGACATCACAACCGGCAGTCCGTACGTATGGTGCCAGGCGCGTACCAGGTGGTCGGACCCGGCCTTGGAAGCCGAATAGGGGCTGTTCGGCTGATAGGGCGTATGCTCGGTGAACAGGCCGGTCTCGCCCAGGGTGCCGAACACCTCATCGGTGGAGACGTGATGAAAGCGGAAGGCGGCCTGGCGCTTGGCCGGCAGCGCTTTCCAATGGGCGCGAGCCGCCTCCAGCATCTGGTAAGTGCCCACCACGTTGGTATCGATGAAGTCGGCCGGCCCATCGATGGACCGGTCCACATGGCTCTCCGCCGCCAGATGCATGACGGCGTCAGGATCGTGGTGGGTCAGGATCTCCCGCAAGCGGGCGCCGTCGCGAATGTCGGCACGCTCAAAGGCATAGCGGGGCGCCGTCAAGGGATCGGTCACCACATCCGCCAGCGACGCTGGATTGGCCGCGTAGGTCAACGCATCCAGGTTCACCACCCGCGCCTCGGTGTGTTGCAGGATATGCCGCACCACCGCCGACCCAATAAAACCGCAGCCGCCCGTGACGAGTACCTTCACGACCCATGCTCCCCTTATGTGCCGTCAACCGACGGCGGCCGGTATAGCGGAGGATCCAAGCCCCTGTCATGCGCTTTCGCCAGGATGCGGGCACGCGCTTTTGCCTTGTCGGCGCCGCGCGCGCCGCTTACACCGGGCGCGGTCCCGCGGGATACCCCGTGAGGCGGCGTAAAGAGCCAGGGAGACAGGATCATGCAGGTCGAGGCGCTGGAGATCCCCGCGGTCAAGTTGATCAAGCCGCGCAAGTTCGGCGACCATCGGGGGTTCTTCTCGGAGACATACAATAAGCGCGCCCTGGCCGAGGCCGGCATCGCCCTGGAGTTCGTCCAGGACAACCACTCGATGTCGGCGCAGCCTGGCACCCTTCGCGGCCTTCACTTCCAGACCCCGCCGGCGGCCCAGGACAAGCTGGTGCGCGTGGTCAAGGGCGCCATCTGGGACGTGGCGGTCGACCTGCGCCCAGGCTCTCCCACCTATGGGCGCTGGGTGGGCGCCGACCTCAGCGCCGAGAACTGGGCCCAGATCCTGATCCCCGTCGGCTTCGCGCACGGCTTCGTGACGCTGACACCAGACACCGAGGTCGAATACAAGGTCACCGCCTTCTATGCGCCCGATCACGACAAGGGCGTGGCCTGGGATGACCCGGACCTGGCCATCGACTGGCCCCTGCCCGCCGGTGTCGAGCATCCCATCCTGTCGGACAAGGACACCCGGCAACCCCGCCTGGCCGACCTGCCACCCGTGTTCGACCGCGTCGACGCCTGAGCGTCATACCCATGGTGGATGAGCGCGCCTCGTCCACGGTTGACGTTACACCGTCTCCGGAGGGTCCGGACCATCAAGGTCTCCGGCCGCCTCGTCCATCGCGCGGCCCAGCGCCTCCAGCGCGTCGCCCACCGCCCGGCCGAGATCGTGCAGGTGCTCGACGGCGCCAGGCGCGACCCTGTCGAGTTCGGCCATAACCTCGTCGTCCGCGTCCGGGAACACCCGAACCACCGACATCGTTTTTCCATCGTCATCGGCGCGGACCCGGAACAGATTCGCCCCAGGCGTGATCTTGGTCATCACCGCAAGGACCGCCAGGAAGCGAACCGGGTCCGAGCAAAAGACCGAGGGGTGGGAGATCGCGCCCTCGGGCTCGTCATCGTCACTGGCGCCCACCTGTACGGCGTTGCGGTCCAGGCCGACCGCCTCGGCGGCCCGCTGCAACGCCGCCAGCGGACCCACGATGTCCCAGCGCACCCCGTCCCCTTCAGACCCGAACAGATCGAATGCCGGCCGCTCGATCCCGTCTTGGTCGATCGACCCATGGGACACGAAGCCGCCGTCCGGCAGGTCCTCCTGGTCCGGGTGCGCCGGCGCATCCTCCCACCAGTCGGCGTCCCGGGCCGACGGCCCAGAACCGGCATCGATCTCCGCATCCTCGGTCTCGACGGCCTCCAGGGGCGCATCCTCGGCGGCGGAGGCTGGCTCCTCCGTCGACGGCGGCTCGGTCCACAGAGCGGGATCGGGATCGGGATCGAGGGTCCCCGGCGGCCAGCCCACCAACGCGGCCACGTCATGATGCGCCACCAGGCGCGCGAGGGCACGGCGTTCGACCGGTCCGCCCGAGGCCATCACCAGGCGAGCCAAAGCACACCACTCCCGCGCCGTCAGCGGATCAAGCCCCATAAAGACGATATCCTTGTTGCTTCCGCGTTCAAGCATGCCCCGGAGCCGTCCCGCCCCACAAGCGTCCGCTGATGGACGCCGCTTGGCGCGGCCCTTGCGCTCCCCGACGTGATCGGAAACAGTGGGCCCGCCCGCCGAACGACGACGACGGCCCATCGGGCGGTGGGCCGGCACACGGCTTGGTCAACGATCAACACCCTTGACCGTTCCCGTGAAACACGAGTCCCATGAAGCACGAGGGGTTTATGAAAGGCATCATCCTGGCCGGGGGCTCGGGCACCCGCCTGTTCCCGGTGACCCGGGGCATCTCCAAGCAGCTCCTGCCCGTCTACGACAAACCGATGATCTACTACCCGCTGTCGGTGCTCATGCTGGCGGGCATCCGCGAGATCCTGGTCATCACCACGCCGCACGACGCCCCCAGCTTCAAGGCGCTGCTGGGCGACGGCGACGGCTGGGGCATTCGCATCGCCTACGCCGAGCAACCGCGCCCGGAGGGACTGGCCCAGGCCTTCCTGATCGGCCGCGACTTCCTGGACGGCAGCCCCTGCGCGCTGATCCTGGGGGACAACATCTTCTATGGCCACGGTCTGACCGAACAGTTGCAGGCGGCCGCCAGGCGTGGCGATCACGGCGCCACGGTGTTCGCCTATCACGTGCCCGATCCCGAGCGCTATGGCGTGGTGGCCTTTGACGCGGACGGCCGGGCGACCTCCATCGAGGAAAAGCCCAAGCACCCCAAGTCCAACTGGGCCGTCACCGGCCTGTACTTCTACGATTCCCGGGTGGCCGACGTCGCCGCCGGCATCACGCCCAGCGCCCGTGGCGAGTTGGAGATCACCGACGTCAACGCCCACTATCTCAACGACGGGTCGCTCACCGTGGAGCGCATGGGCCGGGGCTACGCCTGGTTCGACACCGGCACCCACGACAGCCTGCTCGACGCCGGCAATTATGTGCGCACCATCGACAAGCGCCAGGGCCTGAAGATCGCCGCCCCCGAGGAGGTGGCCTTCCGCATGGGCTTTATCGACTCGGCCCGGTTGCGGACCCTGGGCGAGAGCATGAACAAGAACGACTACGGCCGCTACCTGCGCCAAATGGCCGACGAGGGCCGCGCCGACCTCTGA
>JANQGN010000371.1 GCA_028277295.1 Rhodospira sp. | reverse complement strand
GCCGTCTGGCTGAACGCCGATCAACTGGCGCCCTACGATTTCTGGCAGTTCTGGCGCAACACCGAGGACGCGGACGTGGGCCGCTTCCTGCGTCTGTTTACCGAACTGCCGCTGGACGAGATCGCCCGGCTGGAGGCGCTGCGGGGCGCGGAGATCAACGAGGCCAAGAAGGTGCTGGCCCAAGAGGCCACCATCCTGGCCCATGGCGAGCCCGCCGCCCGGGCCGCCGCCGAGACGGCGCGCGCGGTGTTCGAGCAAGGTGGGGTCGGTGAGGATCTGCCCACGGTGACCGTATCCGACCAGGATCTGGCGGCCGGCATTCCGGCGCCGGCCTTGTTTACCCGCGCCGGCCTGACCGCCTCCAATGGCGAGGCCAAGCGCCTGATCAAGGGCGGTGGCGCGCGTCTGAATGACACGGTGCTGGACGACATCGGCCGTCTGATCACCGACGCCGACCTGGCGGGCGGCGAGATCAAGCTGTCCGCCGGCCGTAAGAGCCACGCCCTCGTCAAGGTGGGTTGAAGAGGGGCCGACTTTTTCGCGAAAAAATACCTCTTTTGCAACCAGAGCGTGGCACCGTATCATTCAGGGGATGCCCATCGCCGCCGAACCGAGGAAGGACAGGCCCATGACGGCGGACCACGGCCCGCTGACCCGTTACCGCGCCCTTCTGGCCGACGGCACCTTGCGCGCCGACTCGGCCCAGGAGCATGTGGTGCGACGCCTGGACGCGCTGGCCTTGGCGCTGCCGGCGCATGATCGGGCGCGGGGCGGCGCGGGCGGGGGGCGCGACGCGGGCGGCGTGCTGGCGCGCCTGGGGTTGCGGGCCTTCGCGGGCGGGGCCGGCCTGGCGCGCGGACGGCCGGTGGCGGCGCCGCGCGGCCTTTACATCCATGGTGCCGTGGGGCGGGGCAAGTCCATGCTCATGGACCTGATGGTCGATACGGTGCCCATCGCCCGCAAGCGCCGGCAGCACTTCCACGTCATGATGCGCGAGGTCCACGAGGCCCTGCACCGCTGGCGCCGGGAGGGCCGCGAGGGGCGCGACCCCCTGACGCGTCTGGCCGACACCGTGGCCGCCGAGGTCACGCTATTGTGCCTGGACGAGATGGAGATCCAGGATATCGCTGACGCCATGATTGTCGCCCGTGTGTTCGAGCGGCTGATGGACACGGGCGTCGTGGTGGTCACCACCTCCAACCGGCCGCCGGCCGACCTGTACAAGGACGGACTGCAACGCGAGAAGTTCCTGCCCTTCATCCATCTGCTTGAGGACCGTCTGGAGGTGCTGGAACTGGACGCCCGTCAGGATTATCGCCTGGGGCGCCTGGAGGGGCATCGCGTCTATCTTTCTCCGCTGGGACCCGACAGCCAGGCGGCGCTGGAGGATCTCTTTCAGGCGCTGCTGGATGGCACGCCGGAGGCGCCGGAGACCGTGGAGGTGCACGGGCGGCGCATCCCGGTGCCGCGCGCCGGCAATGGGGTGGCCTGGTTTCCATTCGACGACGTGTGCGGCCAGCCCCTGGGGGCCGCCGACTATCTGGAGATCGCCAGCCTCTATGACACCGTGATCGTGTCCGACATTCCGGTGATGCGACCGGCCGACCGGGACAGGGCGCGGCGCTTCGTGGTGCTCGTGGACGCCCTTTACGAGCATCGCACCGCGTTGGTGTGCTCCGCGGCTGGCCCGGCCGAGACGCTGTACCAGGCTGGCGATGGACGGTTCGCGTTCGACCGCACCGTCTCCCGCCTGATGGAGATGCGCGCCGCCGACTATCTGGGGCGTCCGCACCTGATCGAGGGGGCGCCGGCCCAGCCTCCGTCCCGGGATGCATCCGCGTCCGCCGTTCCGCCATCGTCGTGAACCGGGCTGGCGGCGCTCGATGCCCGCCACGCATCCGGTCCGATCCGCTCCCGCAATCGTCACGCCGTGGTGCTTTTCTTTGGCGACCGGTTTTGTCAAATACCTGCGGTCATGGGACATCAGTGGCCATGGCCGACGATCGGGGCCGGAGCGAGATCGATGACATCCGCGCATCGGCCGATGGCATGAATACAAACAAGGTCCTGCCGCCATGACACCCAGCCGCTGCGCCAAGATCGTTGCCACCCTCGGACCGGTCACCACCACCGAAGGCACCATCGAGGCCCTGGCCAAGGCCGGCGCCGACGTGTTCCGCCTGAACTTCAGCCACGGCACCCATGCCGAGCACGAACGCCGCCTGCAGGCGGTGCGTCATGTGGAAAAGCGGGTCGGTCGGCCGCTGGCCGTGCTGGCCGATCTCCAGGGGCCGAAGCTGCGCGTGGGGGCGTTCATGGGCGGGCACGCCAAGCTCGTCGTCGGGCAGGCGTTCCGCCTGGACATGTCCCCGGAGCTGGGCGACGCGACGCGTGTCTGCCTGCCCCATCCCGACATCTTCAGGGCGTTGGAGCCTGGCGCGGAGTTGATGCTGGACGATGGCAAGCTGCGCCTGCGAGTGGACAGTGTCCAGGATGGCGTGGCCGTCACCCGGGTGTTGACCGGCGGCATGCTCTCGGACAACAAGGGCGTGAACGTGCCCAACGTGGTGCTGCCCATTTCCGCCCTCACCGACAAGGACCGCCGGGACCTGGACTTCGCCTTGTCCATCGGCGTGGACTGGGTGGCGCTGTCGTTCGTGCAAAGGCCCGAGGACGTGGCCGAGATCCGCAAGACGGTGGCCGGGCGGGCAGCCATCATCAGCAAGCTTGAGAAGCCGAGCGCGCTAGACCATCTGGGCGAGATCATCGACCTGTCTGACGCGATCATGGTGGCGCGCGGCGACCTGGGCGTGGAGGTGCCGCCCGAGACCGTGCCCATCGTGCAAAAGCGCATCATCCGCGCCTGCCGGACCGCTGGCAAGCCGGTGGTGGTGGCCACGCAGATGTTGGAAAGCATGATCCAGGCGCCCGCGCCCACGCGCGCCGAGGCGTCGGACGTGGCCACGGCCGTCTATGATGGCGCCGACGCGGTCATGTTGTCGGCCGAGACCTCGGTGGGTGAACACCCGGTGGCGGCGGTCAGCATCATGGATCGCATTCTTCTGCGTGTTGAGGAAGACGACCACTACCGAAAGATCGTCGAGACCGGGCGCGGTGACCCCGAGAACAGCGCCGCCGACGCCATCTGCGCCGCCGCCCGCCAGGTCGCGCGCACCCTGGGTGCCGCGGCCATCGTCACCTTCACATCGTCGGGTTTCACCACCCTGCGGGCTGCCCGTGAACGGCCGCGTGTGCCCATCCTGTGCTTCACCCCCAGCCGCCAGGTGGCCCGGCGCATGGCGCTGGTGTGGGGGGTGCATGGTGCCTCCTGCGCCGAATTGACCGACGACACCGACATGGTGGCCAAGGCCGCCAGCCTGGCGAGCGCCGAGGGTTTCGCCGGTAGCGGTCAGCGGCTGGTGATCATCGCCGGGGTGCCCTTCGGCCGACCTGGCACGACCAACATGCTGCGCATCAGCTGGGTGGACTGAGGGGCTACGACGCCGGCCCGCGCGACACGCGCGGGGATGCGCCTCCCAGGTCCCACAAGATCTGTGCAAAAAATCATTGCAAATGAGAGTCACTCACATCAGCATCGCGGGCGCGTTCAGGGACCGAAGGAAACGGGGATACGTTGGCCGCACACGCGGCGGAGGACGCCATGCACGAATTTCGGTCATCGGATTTCTTCGGAAATCCATCCTCTGCCGCGGCCGTCCTGGGACTGGATGTCAAGATTGTTCGCCTGCAGCCCGGCATGACGGTCTCGTTGGTATCGTCGCGCGGCGACACGGGCATCAAGGCAGGTGCCCACATGGACAATGAATACATTCATTGCAGCTGCCTGTTCCACGGGCCCGTCGATGTCGCGTTCGGCGGCCAGGATGTTCGGCTCGACACCGGCAATCTGCTGACCAGCTACGCCCCGGGCGAGCGGTTCAGCATGCACCTTCCAAAAGGCCACCGAAACGTGGAAATCATGGTGACGCCGGAGACCCTGTCGGCCCTGGCGGGGGATACCTACGATGTTCTCGGTGAGGGCATTCATCACGGCTTCTGTCTTCGCGGGGCCGGCTGTGGTCGCCGCGCGCGTGATGCGGCGGCTCGTCTTGCGCGGCTCTTGGAAAACGAAGGGTCACCACGCCTGTTGATCCATGCCGCCGCCCTGGAGTTCCTGGCCTGGCATCTTGACACCTACCGGCCCAAGGCCGAGAGCGAGACCTTGTCCATCCGGGAGCGAAAGCTGCTCATGGCGGCGCGGGAACGGCTGCTTCAGGACCTGAGCGATCCGCCTACCATCGCCGAACTGGCCCGGGAAACGGGCCTCAACCAACTGAAGCTGAAACGCGGCTTCAAGGCGGTCTTCGGCCACAGCATCTATGCGCTGTTCCAGCGCGAGCGCATGGACCGGGCCCGCGAGCTGTTGCAGCGGCACGGGGTGACGGAAACCGCCATGATGCTCGGGTATAGCAACGTCAGTCACTTTAGCGTGGCGTTCCGAAAGCAGTTCGGGGTCTTGCCACGGGAGGTTCGTCGCGGGGTCCTGGAATAGGACCGGTTCTTTCGGCCCGGCAGCGCGCGTGGAGTCCGGATCGCAACCAAATCGGGTCGTCTCAGTGGCCCTGATCTCGCCAGAGCCCGCGATACAGGGCGTAGCGGTCAAGCAGGCTGTCGCGCTGGCCGCTGTCGAGCTCCAGCAGGTCACCGATGAGAAGATGCGCGATGGTGCTCTTGCCCGCGCCGGACGGCCCGAACTGTGCCGCTCCAGCCGCGTCTGTCAGCGGCGCGACGGCCAGGCGGCGGATCAGGGTTTGGCGGAGGCTGGCGAGCAGCAGGAAGGCGGCCACGTGACGGAAGGCGTATGCGGCGCACCGGCGCCCATCCGAGTCCAGGGAGCCATCCTGGTGTCTGTCCGGAAAGCCTTGCAAGGCACCACATACGGCATGCGATTCGGGCGCAGGCACACTACATATTGTGGCTCCCGAGACTTTCCGGACGGGCTCTGAGAGCAGATCCCGAGCGATCCGAACCGGATCGCGACGACGATTTGCTTTAAAATCAAAATCGTAGAGCATGGTGGGTGAGTCCAGAATCACGCACCATGCTCTATAGGAGGCGGGTCCTGGGACCTCTCCCCCGATCCGGTTTGTCGTCGTTCGGATCGGACCCATTTGGCATGTCCAACAATGTTATGCGTGTAAAACCTTTTTCGAGATTCTAGAGTTCAACATCCTCAAAAATAGATGTCGCGATCGGCCCCGGCTGAATAGCCCCAGAAAAAGTACCGGTCCGGGTATTTTCCGACCGGACTCGGGGGGAGGCACCGGCCCTTGATGCTTACGCTTTTCACTCGCATCGAGCCTTGGCCCGATGCCCGCCCAATTGAGTGTCCGGGGGACTGAGGATGACGATGGTGTCGGATGTGGCGCGGCGCCGGTGGGTGCCGTCGGTGGTCTGTGTCGCCGTGGCGCAGATGATGTGGGGGCCGATCGCGGCGGCGCAGCCGACCGAGGACGGTGCCGACCCCAGCCCGGCACCCGTGGCGGGCGCCCAGGCGGATCCGCAGGCGAGCCGCGTGATTCAGCTTCAGCCGGTCACGGTGACCGCCGAGAAGATGACGGGAACGGCGCAGGAGACACCGGTCACCATGACCGTCGTCACCGGCGAGGATCTTGAGCGCGCGGCCGCCGAGGACACCGACGACGTCATCCGCCGGGTTCCCAACATGTATGTCACCACGGCGGGTCGGCATTCCTCCGTCACCATGATCTCCCTTCGCGGCGTCACGCCCCTCATGAAAACGGAGAACCCGGTCGGATTCTTCGTTGACGGCGTGCACTACCGGCACCCCGACATGGAACTCCTGGACATTGACCGCGTCGAGGTGCTGCGGGGTCCACAGTCGACTCTTTACGGCCGGAATACCGAGGCCGGCGCCATCAACATCGTGACCCGGGATCCGGAGCCTTACTGGGAAGGCGCGGTCTCCTTTGGGTATGGCAACTACGATACCAAGACCGTGAGCGCCATCGCGGGCGGGCCCCTGTGGAACGACGACTGGTCGTTCCGCACCGCGCTCCGGTACCTGGACTCAGACGGTTTCTTCACCAGGGAACCGGACGGCGTCGAGGACGTCGATGATGCCAGTGATCTCAACACCCGGGTCAAGCTGCGCTGGAACCCCGAGGGACCCTGGGATGTCATAGCGGCCTACGACGGACAACGGTACCGCGACGGCAACACCAACATCGCGGCGAGTCTCGACCAGTTGCGGGACGACCCGCACACTGTGTACGCCAACTTCGTTGGATACAATGATACGGACGTTCACAGCGGAAACCTGCGGGTTGCCTATGAAGCGCCCTGGTTCACCGTGACCTCCATCTCGTCCTTTACCAGCGAGGAAAAGGTCGCGGGTAACGATGTCGACGCCTTGGCGTTCGACATGTTCAAGCTGGATACGGAACTGGAGGCATCTCGTTTCACGCAGGAACTTCGCCTGAGTTCTCTGGAGGGGGCGTCCGGGCCACGCTGGGTTGCCGGGCTCTATTACTTCGATCAGAACGACCAAGAAGACATTGACTTCGACATGAGCGGCATCGGGTTCGGCGTTCAGCAGATCCGCACCGAAACGGATACAACGAACTTGGCGGCCTTTGGACAGGTCACGTGGCCGGTGTTCGAGACCCTGTCCGTGATCGGAGGGCTTCGGTACGACTATGAGAAGAAAGAGGTCGACAACCGGCAGATCTGGACGGCCATGGGCCTGGATTACCGCACGAGCCCGGAGATGACGTTTGATGCCTGGCTGCCGAAAGTCGGTCTGGAGTACACGCCGCTTCCGAATGTCCTAACGTACTTCACGTACTCGAAAGGGTACAAGGCTGGCGGGTTCAACAATCTTGGGCAACCGGGCCAGGAAATCTACGACGCTGAATACACGACGAACTACGAGGTCGGCCTCAAGTCCACGCTCTTCAACAACAGAGTGCAGGCGAATGTGTCGTTGTTCTGGATCGACTGGACGGATCAGCAGGTCGAGGAGATCGTTCTTGCACAGTCGCGGATCACCAACGCGGGCAAGAGCATCAGCCGGGGCATCGAGGTCGAGACGGCCTGGCAAGCAACAGATGGCCTGTTGCTGACCGGAAGCGTCGGCTGGAACGACGCCCACTTCACCGAGTACAGGGATGGAGATGACGACCATTCCGGAAATCGCCCGCCGAACGCACCCATCTATACGTACAGCATTGGCGCTGATTACACGTTCGAGAACGGCTTGTATGCCCATGCCGACTGGTTGGGCATGGGCGGTCTCTATTATGATACCGCCAACACAGAGAAGGAAGATCACTACGGTATCCTGAACATCAAGGCTGGGTATGACTGGGAGAACTTCGGGGTGGCCTTCTGGATGAAGAACGCCCTCGACGAGGCCTATGCGACACGGGCGTTCGACATGGGTAACGGATCCTATGGCGGAATCGCCGGCGATCCCCGCACCTTCGGCGTGGTCCTGACCGCGCGGTGGTGACACCGATCGAGATCCGGGCCGCCGCCGATGCAGGAAAGGGCTGCGGCACCGGACCCTTGCCCACCCCCTCACAATCCCGGAACAGAACGAGTTCTCCCATGGTCACCAGGTCCCGCACAGCCGTTGACCGTCTGGTCGACGCCGTCGCCCGCCGTCCCAATGGCTCCATCGGGCGCGCCCTGTACCGGCGGCCGGTGGGCCACATGCCCGGGTTCCGCAAGGCGCTGGCGGTCGTGCCGGTCACGGCGACGGACCGCATCCTTGACGTCGGATGCGGCGGCGGTGTGTTTCTTGAGATGGCTCTGGCCCGCGGCTGTCGCGCGGCCGGGCTCGACCACAGCCCGGACATGGTGGCGGAAACATGGAAGCGGAACGCCCGCGCCGTCGCCGACGGCCGGCTGGAGGTCGTGCAGGGCGATGCGGCCGCGCTGCCGTATCCGGACAGCCTGTTCAGCGCCGTCTTTTGCTTGCACGCCTTCTTCTTCTTCCCCCACCCCGCCGAGGCCATCGCCGAGATGGCGCGCGTTCTGGCCCCGGGCGGACGCATGGCCATTGTGACGGCCCCACCGGCGTCGTCGCGGTGGGTTCACCGGATGTTCGGTCCGCTCGCCCGCCGGATGCGGTTCGATGCGCCGGAAAACCTGACCCGATGGTCGCAGGACGGCGGACTGCGGCCGGACGCTGTGCACGATCCCACCGAAACCGGCATGCTGTTTGTGGCCCGCAAGCCCGAAGGTGGGTAAGCCCCTCAACAGGTGGTTCATTCCCAATGGCTGATGGTGCTATACCGCCCGCATGTGGACGATTCCCACCTATATTCTGGCCGCGTTCGCGGAGATCGGCGGCTGCTTCGCCTTCTGGGCTTGGCTGCGCCTGGGCAAGACACCCCTTTGGCTGGTGCCCGGCGTGGCCAGCCTGGTCCTGTTCGCCTGGGCGCTCACCCGCATCGATGCCGACTTCGCTGGCCGCGCCTACGCGGCCTACGGTGGTATCTACATCCTGGCATCGCTGGCGTGGATGTGGGTGGTCGAAGGAGCCCGTCCCGATCGCTGGGACGCCGCCGGCGTGAGCCTGTGTGTCATCGGTGCCCTGGTCATTCTCTTTGGTCCGCGCGGCGGTCCATGAGCCTCTGAGCGCCGCCCACGCTTTGACGTCCGTGGTCGGACAGGGGCTGTTGACGTCGGGGCGCGGGCGGCGTGGGTCGGATTCCCTCGGGTCTGGCGCGGATCACATCGACGCGTGATCCCTTTTTTTGCCTGTACAGCCGACTCATACCCGGTATCGGTCGATCGGCTGTAACACCAGGCCGCGACGCGCAGGGCTCAACGCGGTGTGAGGCAAACACGAACTCAACCGCCATATCCCCAGACCCCGGGGAATCATCAACCTATTGTTGGGACATGCGTGTGAGTCGTTGCCCCTCGGCCGAATCTTCGCTATACACAGGCGAGCGTGACACGCGTGGGCGCCGAATAGGTGTTGGCTGGCGGCTCTGTAGTAAAGGTGGAGACAAGGGGCGCGATGAGCGACCTTCCCGACACGACGGCGGTGAACTCCCTTGCCTTTCCCTGGTGTGATATCCGAGAAAAAAGGGGTGTCCCGCCGCGCCTCCATTGTCTCCTGTGTTGGACAGACCCTGTTTTGCACCGATACGGTGTTACTGGCCACACCGATACGGTGTTACTGGCCATGAGTGACGATGGTTGGCGTTTTCCATCGAACACCGGGATAGCGCAGCAGACGGTTCCGTCGGACCGCGTATGCCGGCGGTCGTGGACCTCGGCCGTTGCCACCCCGGCACCGCGTCGCCGTGCCTGGGCCCGACGATGCGGGCGCTCGCAAGACACATGGGGACAGATGAGGTCCGTTCTTCCGACGCCCGCATGGGGTGTCGGCCGCATGATTTTGCAGCGAAAGCGTGTCGGATCTTTCGGCCGTGTCCATGCAAGCCGTGTCCATGCAAGCCGTGTCCATGACAACCGGCGTCGCCGGACAACCGCGATGCCATTGGTCGCGGTGGTTCACGCCCTGGGCCTGGTCGTCGAGGCCCTTCCCGTGGTGTCCCATGCCGTCACGGAAACGGCCCGGGCCGGTCGACCGAGGGGGACAGCATGACGGCGAGTCCAGTCCTGGTGACGGGCGGGGCCGGCTTCGTCGGCAGCCACTGCTGCAAGGCCCTGGCGAAGGACGGCGTCCTGCCCGTGACCTACGACTCCCTTGTCAACGGAGACCGGGCGGCTGTCCGCTGGGGGCCGCTCGAGGTGGGCGACCTCGCGGACCGGTCCCGTTTGCGGGCCGTCATCGACCAGCATGCGCCACGGGCGGTTCTTCATTTCGCGGGCTTCATCGAGGCCGGGGAGTCCGTGCGCGACCCGCAGCGGTTCTATGCCAACAACGTGGCCGGCACGCTGGCGCTGCTCGAGGTCATGCGGGAGGCCGGCTTGCGGCTGATTGTGTTCTCGTCGTCGGCGGCCGTCTATGGCAATCCCGACACGGTGCCCATCCCGGAGACGCACCCCATCCGCCCCGTGAATCCCTATGGATGGACCAAGGCGATGACCGAACAGATGCTGGCCGACATTGGGCGGGCGGACGGGCTTCGCTATTGCGCGCTGCGGTACTTCAACGCGTCCGGCGCGGATCCGGGCGGCGATCTCGCCGAAACCCACGACCCGGAAACCCACCTGATCCCGCTGGCGATCCAGGCCGCCCATGGACGACGGAGCGTGTTGCACGTGTTCGGCGCCGATTACGACACGCCAGATGGGACCTGCATCCGAGACTACGTCCATGTGTCCGACCTGGCGGAGGCCCACGTGCGCGCGCTGCGCCACCTGCTCGATGGCGGGGAAACACTGGTGGCCAACCTGGGCACCGGCCGCGGCGCGTCGGTGCGCGAGGTCATCCGCGCGGTGGAGAGGGCCACTGGGCGCGCCGTGCCTCACCGCGACGCGCCACGGCGCGCGGGCGATCCGGCCAGGCTGGTGGCCGACCCAGGGTATGCGAGCGCCATCCTGGGATGGCGGGCGCGATTCACCGACCTCACCGACCACGTGACACACGCGACCCGGGCCCTGACGGCGCGGTGGGGGGCGGGTGACGCGGGCCTTCGGTCGGGCGCACAGGTGTCGGCATGATGATGAGCGGCCCCATGGTGTCGGTCATGACGCCCTCATCCAGTCGAGAGGTGGAGACCAGGGCGCCGTCCGTGACCATTGTGTCGCTGTACTTCTGGCCAGAGATGGCCGGCAGCGCGCCGCCGATCCAGCATGTCGCTGAACTCCTTGCGGACTCGGGCCACGGTGTCCGAGTCCTGGCCGCGCGTCCATTTTACCCGGGACGCGCCGTGTTTCCTGACTACAAGACCGGAGAACAGGATCGCGAGGACCTCAAGGGTATCCGCATCGATCGCCTGCCCACCCCGCCGCCGCGATCCGCGGGGTTGGTGTCCAGGCTGCGGACCGAAGGTGTGTTCGCCGTGCAGGCTTGGCTGCGGCTGCTTCGGGATCGATCCCACGCGGCCGTCGTTATCGGTGTTTGTCCCTCGATCTTGGCGGTGTTGGCGCTTGTGCTGGCGGTTCCCAGCCGGACCCGGCGCGTCGCCATCGTTCATGACATCCAGTCCGGATTGGCCGGGTCCCTGAACTTCGCCGGGGGACGGGTGATCCGGCGCGTCCTGTCCGGTGTCGAGCGGTTCGCCCTGAACCGCGCGGACGAGATCGTGACCTTGTCGGAGGCCATGGAAAGGAGCCTGCGCTCCCTCGGTGTTCATCGCCCGATCCGGGTTGTGCCGCCGACCATCGACGAGGATGTGATTTGCCCGCTTCCGGAAGCAGACGGCCCGATAACCCTGCTGTACAGCGGGAATATCGGGCGGAAACAGGGCCTGGATCAACTCCTTGATCTTGCGGAAGCCTTACGGTCGCGGGCGGTCGAGGCCAAAATTGTCATTCGTGGAGATGGGAACTACAGATCGACCCTTGAAAAGAAGGTCCAGGGGCGCGGCCTGGGAGACATGATCCGCTTTGAGGGCTTCTGTCCGCCAGATCGACTCAGCGCAGGACTTGCGGCCGGCCATATCCACCTCGTTCCGCAAGACCCTGGTGGCGCGTCATTCGCGGTCCCAAGCAAGATCTATGCGATCATGGCGGCCGGCCGTCCCTTTGTGTGTACGGCGGACCCGGGGTCCCCGATGGACCGGATTCGGGTCGCCTCTGGCGCCTTTCTCATCTCGCCCCCAAACCAGCCGCACCGTTTGGCCGAGGCCGTCGAGCGCTTGATGTCCAGTGCCGACGAGCGCGCCCGGTTGGGGCGCCTGGGCCGTGCGTATGCCATGGCCACGGCCGGAAAGGACGCGTGTCGACGGGCTTACGCGGACGTCGTCGCCGGTGTGCCTGATCACCGGCGTGTTGGACAGCGCGCCGACATGGCCGCAGCGGCCGCGTCCTGTGAGCCGGATGGCGGGATTGATCCCGAGGCCAGGCGTGCGCGCGCGTCAGTGGAGGGCCGGGCATGACGGACGTGTTCAGCCTCCGGGGGCGCCGGGTTTGGGTCGCGGGCCATCGCGGGATGGTGGGCAGTGCCATCGTGCGACGGCTTGGGGCCGTCGACTGCGTCGTGATTCGGGACGATCGCGACCGCGTCGACTTGACCCGGCAGGCGGACGTCGAGGCCTTCGTCGCCACCCATAAGCCGGAGGTGGTGTTCGTCGCGGCGGCAAAGGTCGGGGGGATCCATGCCAACAGCACGTATCCGGGCACGTTTCTTTACGACAACCTGATGATCGAGGCGAACATCATCCATGCGGCGGCGCGGGCGAAGGTGGAGAAACTCCTGTTCCTTGGCTCGTCCTGCATCTACCCACGCGCGGCCCCGCAGCCGATGCCCGAGGCCGCGTTGCTGACGGGACCGCTCGAGCCGACCAACGAATGGTATGCCGTCGCCAAGATCGCGGGCATCAAACTGTGCCAAGCCTACCGGCGCCAATACGGGTGCGATTTCATTGCCGCCATGCCCACCAACCTGTTCGGCCCGGGCGACAACTTCCATCCGGAAAACAGCCACGTTCCGGCGGCCTTGCTGCGCCGTTTCCACGAGGCGAAACAGGCCGCCGCGCCCGACGTGACCGTCTGGGGAACGGGTCGGCCCGTCCGTGAGTTCCTCTACGTCGACGATCTGGCGGATGCCTGTGTGTTCCTCATGACCCACTACTCGGAGGACTACCACGTCAACGTGGGCACCGGACAGGACATCACCATTGCCGCCTTCGCCGAGGCTGTGCGCGAAACGGTGGGTTTTTCGGGGGAGGTGGTCTTCGACACCAGCCGGCCCGACGGCATGCCCAGGAAGGTGCTGGACGTCGCCACCCTCGCGGCCCTGGGGTGGACGGCCCGGACGTCCCTGCGGGATGGCTTGCGACACTACTATGCCTGGTTCCTGGAGAATGTCGACACGGTAAGGACCTGAAGTCCACGGGAGTTTTGATCGCAAACGGTTCCGGTGAGCAAACCAAATACGCGTCTTAAGGAGCACGTCGCGGTGGCACGGAAGACCGCCCTGATCACGGGCATAACAGGACAGGATGGGGCCTACCTGGCGGAGCTGCTGCTGGCCAAGGGCTACGTGGTGCACGGCGTGAAGCGGCGCTCGTCGTCCTTCAACTCGGCCCGCATCGACCACCTTTACCAGGACCCCCATGAGACGGACGTGAACTTCCACCTCCATTACGGTGACCTCACGGACGCCACGAACCTGATCCGCCTGGTCCAGGAGGTGCAACCCGATGAGCTGTACAACCTCGCAGCGCAGAGTCATGTGCAGGTGAGTTTCGAAACGCCCGAGTACACGGCCAACGCCGACGCGCTCGGCACGCTGCGCCTGCTCGAGGCCATCCGCATCCTGGGGCTGGACGGCAAGACCCGCTTTTACCAGGCCTCCACGTCGGAGCTCTACGGGAAGGTTCAAGAGACGCCGCAGCGCGAGACCACACCCTTCTACCCGCGCTCTCCGTATGCCGTCGCCAAGCTGTACGCCTACTGGATCACGGTGAACTACCGTGAGGCCTACGGGATGCACGCTTCCAACGGCATCCTGTTCAACCACGAGAGCCCGATCCGCGGCGAGACCTTTGTCACCCGCAAGATCACCCGGGCCGTGGCGGCCATCTCATTGGGCCTGCAGAAACGCCTCTACCTGGGCAACCTGGATGCGCGGCGCGACTGGGGGCACGCCAGGGACTACGTCGAGGGCATGTGGCGCATTCTCCAGCAGGACGAACCTGACGACTATGTGCTGGCCACCGGCGAGACCCACTCCGTGCGCGCGTTCGTCGACCTGGCGTTCCGTCAGGTGAACCGCGAGATTGTTTGGCGCGGAACAGGGCTGGACGAGACCGGGGTATGCGCCCGCACCGGCGAGGTCCTGGTGAGCGTCGACCCGCGCTACTTCCGCCCGACGGAGGTGGACCTGCTGCTGGGAGACCCGACAAAGGCGCGGGACCGGCTGGGCTGGCGACACACGACGGCGTTCAAGGACTTGGTGGCGGAGATGGTGGCGGGGGACCT